>JAZUFU010000056.1:0-4841 GCA_045640865.1 Acutalibacteraceae bacterium
CTGAGTATTGTCTTCCTAAGAACCGCTTGGCCTCCGACTTTATTTGACTGACCGCCCGAAAGCCACAGCTCACCGAAAACTACATTTTCAAGGCTGTCGAACTGAACGCCGTCAGCGAAAAGCTCAATTGTGTATTCCTCATAGCCGCCCTCGGGAGCTGTGAAGGAAACCCTGAAAATTCCGTCTGAGCCGACAACGGAAGACGCTTCCGCCTTAGCCGCGCCCGTGCTGTCTTTGAGGACACATTCGATTTTGCCGCCTGCCGTTCCCGTGCCTGCGAGAATCGCTTCTTTTTTCTGCTGGAACAGCATTCCGTCGCCATAGACATTATAGAGCTTTGCCGTGGAAGTCTCCGCCGCAAATGACGGAACAGCCGCAAGAGCAACAATAATGACCGCGAGAATAATTGATAATGCTTTTTTCATTCAATCATTTCCTTTCCTCTGAAAGAATCTTACGGGAACATTATAGCACACTGTCAGAAATTTTTCCAGTAAAAAGCACCCGATTTCGCAAATTCCTGCTTACCGTATGTTTAAGCCGCACCTTGGTTGGCGGGTCTTTTGTTTATCAGCTTTCGATTTCAGCTGAACAGCGGGTGAATTATATAGCAAATTTTCATTCAAGGCTTGAAAAGTATAACATTTTTGTCATATAATCAGTTTAAGCCGATGTGCTTAATCTTTTCACATAAATCTGACGGAGGGGTTATGATGACTAAAAAATTCAAAGCCGTTTTATCTTTGTTCCTTGCAGTTTTACTTCTTTGCTCCAACCTGTGTTTTGCCGGCGCAAAAGGCGCGGACGATGAGCTGTCCGTTTGCGTTGCGTCTGACATTCACTACAGACCTGCGTCTGCGCTTGTTCCGATCGGCGAAAATGACACCGTGCCGGGCGACGCGCTCTATCACCACGCAAACAGCAAAAGCATGCTCACTTATGAGGCGGACGGCGTTCTTGATGAATTTTTCACAAGAGTTGAAAAATCAGACGCGGAATTTCTTCTTATACCCGGAGACCTGAGCGAGGACGGATTCCCCGAAGAACATCTCGCCATTGCCGAAAAGCTCCGCGAATTTCAGCAGCGCACGGGCAAGACAATTTTCCTTATCCCCGGCAATCACGACATACGCACTCACGCTTCAAAATCAAGACTTGACCTTTCGGATTTCCTTGATGTTTATGCCGACATAGGCTTTGACAAAGCTCTTGCCCGTCATGAGGGCACAGCGTCCTACACAGCCGAGCTCAACGCTGGCTATCGCCTGCTTGCAATTGACGCCTGTGTTTACCGTCAGGATTCCTCAAAAATCAGCGATGATTTATATTCATGGATTGAAGCACAGCTTCTTAAGGCAAACGCTGACGGCAAAAAAATCATTGCAATGGTTCATCACAATGTTCTCAAGCATTTTGGGCTTGAAAGCGTCGGCGGAACTCAGCTTTGCCTTGACAGGAACAAGGACATTGCCTGCCTGCTTGCGGACAGCGGAGTGAAATATGTGCTGACAGGTCATGAGCACGCAAACGATATATCCACCGCTGTTTCCAAAAACGGCAACCGCATTTACGACATTGAAACAGGCTCTCTCATAACCTACCCCAACGCTTACAGAACAATCAGCTTTTCAGATGAAGCCGTCGATATCAAAACAGATTTTATTGATAAAATTGATACTTCGCTTCTCCCCGACGGTTTCTCAGCGGAGCAGATAAAACTTTTAAACGAGGACTTCACCGCGTACAGCTACAGCTATTTCCGCGCGGGGCTCAAGAGCTTTACATACTACATACCGAACTACACCTCGAAGGTTGCAAAAACATTTAAGGTTGAAGACGGCACTAAAGGCTATGAGGCGATTGACCGTGTTATGGCAGTTCTTGCCGATTCACTTCGCATGCCGCTTTATGACAAGGCAAACACCCCCGAGGCAGACAGCGTTGCGGAGCTTGCCGCCACGGCAGGCATGACAATCCCCGACAGCGAATACACCGATGTAATTGATGTTGCGGCTGTCATTTATGCAAATCATTTAAAAGGCGACGAAACATTCGGATTTGATTCAGACGAAACAACGCTTCTGCTTACGGGACTTGAGGCTGTGCTTGTCTATGCGCTTGTCAACGCTCCGACGGAAGCTATGAACGCGCTGCTTACGGATATTCTCCCCGAGGATAATATGCTCAAGAGCCCCGAGTTTTTCATAACAGCCGCAGCAAGAACTGTCTATATGCAAAACGCCACGAAGAAAATTGTCCGTGAAATTCTGCGTCCTCTTGCGGGCGGAATGGTTGACGATTATTCTGCACCTGCCGATCTGAACATTACCCTTGAGCCGTACGGCCCCACCGACTGCGTTAAGGGCGACACCGCGGCGATAACTCCTTTTGCAATTTTCATGCAGGTTATCAGAGAAATTTTCCGCGTATGCATAAATGTGATAAAAGCATTTATCTGAAATTTTGAGACTAAGTTAATTTAATTTTTAAGA
This sequence comes from Acutalibacteraceae bacterium, assembly GCA_045640865.1. Lineage (GTDB taxonomy): Bacteria > Bacillota > Clostridia > Oscillospirales > Acutalibacteraceae > CAG-488. The sequence continues at coordinate 2,493 of JAZUFU010000056.1, forward strand.
CAGCTATTACTTTCACTGTCAAACTTAAGCAGAGGCTGGCGAATTCAGATGCAGAAAGCGTTTTCTTCGACCGACGGTGTATGCGATACTCCGAGGGCGAAAAAACGCTTAGAAAAGTAAAACAAAAAGATGGTTTTGAAAAATTACACTTTCAGAACCATCTTTTAATGTTTTATTTAATGTTTTACTTTTCGGTCTGCGCTTAGGCACAGACTCGCAAGGCTACTTTTCCTTAAAATGCGCCTTTCACCCGCCTTGCGTCCCTTTGCTCCTCGCAATACGTCAGTATAACATCGTCGCAAAAGAACGCAAATCGGGCAAAATTCATCATTTTAAGGTGCGAAGCAGTTTTTGACGAGAGAGTTTTTCTGAAGACAAAGAAAATCCGCATCACGCATACTGGCGTATTCGGATGCGGATTTGATGCAGTATTCGGGAAAATTATCCGTCAAAAACAAAAGTATCCTTACGAGACTGTACCTAAGGTGCCAGCCTCAGTAGTTTTTTTGATTATCTCTATTACTTTGTGTATTCTTCAACCATTTGAAGGAAGCACTCAACAAGACCTGAAGCGGTGGTCTTACCTGCTGAAAGGAGCTCGTCGGCATCGTCGCCGAAGGAATTGCCCCAGGTATTGTTCTTTGCGATTTCTGTTTCTTCAAACATATTGCTGTGTAAAAGGTTTACGCCTAACAATGAATAATAATTATCGGGAACAACATATCCGATATAGTCATTCGCAAAGCAGATGCAGTGAATATCAATCGCGTCGTTGAACTTCGCGCACTCGTCTGTCATTGATTCATACGCCCAGCTTTCGCCGCTCCATGATGTCTTTTCATCAGTTCCGCCGCTGTGGAATACTTCGGGATAAAGCTCTGCGGGGAACAGACCGAACGCCATGCGATGACCTAATTCAAGGTAGCCGACCTCTGAGGGAAGGCAGACATCATTGACGCCAAAGCCTGTGCGATAAACAACATTGTCAACAAGCTTCAAGCGGCAAGCCCAGTTGAGAAGATAGTTTGAGGTTGTGATGTTGATTTCGCCGTAATGGTTGTTGATAACGGGAGCGAGTTTTTCCTCACCGTCTGCCGCGGCGCCCTTAACAGCGTCGGTGAACTCATTTGCGAGCGCGAGAGTTTCTGTGAAGTCGCCATATACAGGAGCACCGTCATCGTCAAAGATTTCTGACCAGTCAAGAGCGTTGCCGTCTTTATCCTTGCATTTGGTTATCGCGTTTTTAACATCGTCAGCTGTCATTTTGTATTCGTCAGCAATCCCGTTTCCGCTCTGGCTGAGCTGACCTACGGCTCCCTGCAGAAACAGGAAATTGTATCCGTCATTTATGAAGTTCTGATCCATATAATAGATATAGTCGCTCGAAACACAGCCGTTGCCTTTAACGCCTGTTGTTGTCGGGTGGCAGGTAATATTTGCTATGTATGTTTCCTTGCCGCCGTCTGAGGGCTCAAAGCGGAGTATAGCCGCATCGGGAACATCCTCAACAACATCACGCTTGTCGTGATAATATTCGGATACATCGGCGGTATCGTAATAAAGCTCGCCTGTCTTCATGTCGGCAATAGCTTCGTCAATTGCCTTTGCCGCAACATTTATGAGATTCTCTTTAAAATGATTTGTGGGCTCATTGATTTTTTCGGTAACGAAAGGAAGTCTGAAAAGACCGCCCGCGGCAAGACCGAGAAGTGATGTTGAAACGCCCTGAGTATCAAGAGCGGAATGGCAGTGAGTTGCGGAAATGTTTATGCTCGAAATTTTTGTGCCGTTTTTCTCGGCAGAGGCAAGAACTTTCTCGCGGATAGCGCGGATTGTGCCAGAGCCAACGCCCAGACCGTCAATAACTGCAAGCACCGCAAGACCGTCGCCCGAGTTGTCGTCAATCGCAGCAACGCGAACACGCTGGTCGTCTAAAACGCCCTGAGCCTTCGGGCCTTTTTTAAGATTCGGTGAATTCTTTGAGGTAACAGACGCGCTGTTGCCGATATAATATTTCCCCGCTTCAAAATCATCGGGAATAATTGATGCCGAAGAATAGCCGAGCTTCCACTCAGCGCCCTCGGCGGGAGCTTTGCGGTAGGTATCACGGCCTAAAAGAATGTTTTCTTTTTCAGGTGTGTACTCTTTAATATTCTTCCAGTCATGAACAGGTGTGAGACAGCAGATGGCTTTAAGAATAACCTGAGCCAAAGCACTTAATGTATTCGCAAAGCTGTGATAAAATGCAGCTCCCGCACCGTGTGTGTCATACTGATTTTTGAAGCCTTTTATGCTCAGATCAAAATCAGATGCTGAGCAGACTGATTTCTGCGTGCCTGCTGCATAAGC
>JAZUFU010000057.1:0-24761 GCA_045640865.1 Acutalibacteraceae bacterium
GTCGCGCCTTCGTTTACCTCGCGGATAAACAGCTCGTTTTCTTTGTTTGGCAGAGAATTTACCTTTTCGTCAATGCCCGCAAGGCGCATACATTCCCACAGCCGCTCGCGGTCAATTTTTTCTTCCTCACACAGAGCAATATTTTTAGCTACTGTTGAGGGCAGAAGCGAAACGTCCTGAAAAACGGTGGAGAAAAGCGAATAATATTCGTCGCGGTTGTACTTTCTGCTGTCAGTTCCGTTGACGAGAATTTTACCGCTCTGAGCGAGGAACAGACCGCTTATGAGCTTGACAAGCGTGGTTTTGCCCGCGCCGTTAAGGCCGACAATCGCAATTTTCTCCGCAGGGCGTATGCTGAGGCTTATGTTGTCTATGGTCGGCTTTTCCGCGCCGTCATAGGTAAAGGAGAGATTTTTTATCTCGATGCCGAGCGGATAATCCTTTTCTGTCGGGAGAGGAACACCGCTTTCCTTTGTCATTGTGTCCTTGAGGTCAAGGAAATTTCTGAAATCGTTGATTGCGTGGTCGCATTCGAGCGAGTCTGAAATTCCGTCAACGAGCCTGCCAAGCCACGTGCCGAAGCCTGTAATCGCGCCGAAATAGAGCGAAAAATCGCCGAGAGTCATATCGGTTGTGAGCTTCATGTGAATAAGATAGGCGTACGCGCCGAGGCTGATGCCGAATTTCAGCAAATCCTCAAAAATGGTATTGAGAGTATGACCGTTTTCCATTTTTTTCTGAAGCGCGAGCGACTCGGCAAGGTGCTTTTTCGTTTTGCGCGCGAGGAAATCTGTCATGTTATATACGCGGATATCCTTTGCGTTCGAGAAATCCTTTGAGCGGAAGGTCATATATCTCATCTTCAAAAATGTACCCGACCACTCGTCTTTTTTACTGTCCCTGTATTTTTGCAGAAGGAACCAGCCGAGACTGCTCAGACCGTAGCTGACAATAAGAATGGGAATAAAAACGGGGTTGCATTTTGCGATAATCGCCGTGAACGAGGTGAAGCCGAAAAGCGAAGCGAAAAGGAGAGCGTTCTGCCAAAGGCTGTTGCAGACATTTCCCGTCCAGCCGTTGAGAGCCTGATTCGCTTTCTCTTTCATAACCCTTGTTTCGTTAAAGATGTAGTTGTTGTAGTCCATGTCAATGGTTTTCTGAAAGAGCATCATTTTGAAAAGCTCGTTTTCGGCAATAACCGTATCACGGCTGCCGACATTCATCAGAACGGAATCGCCGAGGCTCATCAGAATATTGAGCAGAACCGCTGCGGCGACCTGCGCGAACATCACGGACGGCGAGACCTTTTTTTCGATGCAGTCAAGCACGATTTTTGGCAGAAACGCCGCCACAACGGACGCAAACGCTTTCATCGGCGATGAAGCGAGCAGGGCGATAATGCACCTTTTGTTAAAGTTCCAATGACACGAAAATACGAATTTCAGATTGCTGAAATAGCCGTACTTTTTATCACTTGTTTTTTTATTGTCTTTGGGAGGTTTTGACATCAGTTTTCTCCTTAAAAAAAGTTAAAAAGATATTACCATATTTCGGCAATATTTTCAAGCGGACAAGTGAACACATTAAGCTGATATGTATATTTTTGCGTGAATTTATTGTTAATTTTTCTGAGAAGTGATATAATACAGAAAATAAACTTTCGGAGGACGCTATGTATTACAAACCCGAGATAAAAACCGCAGAGACGGACGGAATTTCAATGGATTATTTTGTTTTCGGCGAGGGCAAAAAAATTTTTGTAATGCTCCCCGGGCTTAGCCTTAAAAAAATCACCGACTCTGCCGCTTCTGTCGCGAGTGCTTACCGTAATTTCGGCGAGGACTACACGGTTTATGTTTTTGACAGAAAAAATAATGTTGAGGCAGGCTATTACATTGAGGACATGGCGGCTGACACGGCGAAGATAATGGCACATCTCGGCATACGGGACACATATCTTTTCGGTGTTTCACAGGGCGGAATGATAGCGCAGGTTCTCGCTTCTGAGCACCCCGAGCTTGTGAAAAAGCTGATTTTAGGCTCGACTTCCGCAAAGGAAAACACGGACGCGGCAAAGGTTTTTGTCCGCTGGATAATATGCGCGCTGAAAGGCGAAACGAGAAGCCTTGTCGAGAGCTTTCTTGACAGCATTTATTCTGATGAATTTCTGAAAAAATACAGGGACGCGCTTGTCAATATGTTCAGCTTTGCGACCTCCGACGAGCTTATAAGATTCAGCCTTCTTGCCGCCGCTTGCAGAGGCTTTGACGCGACGGAAAAGATAAAAAAAATATCCTGCCCCGCCCTTGTTATCGGAGCGGGAAAGGATAAGATTTTCGGGGTAGAGCATACGGAATTTCTAAGCGAAGCCCTCGGGGCTGAAATGTATATTTACAAAGATTACGGTCATGCCGTCTATGACGAAGCACCCGATTACAAGGACAGAATACGGGAGTTTTTTGATAAAGATGAATAAAACAAAACACGGGCGGCAGATTTTGCCGTCCGTGCGTGCTTTTAGAATATAGTTTATTTTGCGAGCTTGTAATGTCTGAGGTTTGCGTCAATGAAAAGCGTGCCGAGGTTCAGCGCGTGGAACACAGTTCCGTCCTCCATTTCGAGTACGGTTATGCCCTCGCCCTCGCCGCCGAAATTGTCAATGAGCTTCGGCTCGTACATGATTCTGTCAAAGAGCTTTTCATATTTGCCTGTGTCGGGGTCGATTTCATAAACGGCTCTCGTCGCGTCGTTGGTGGCGGCGATAATCTTGCCCTTATACATCTCCGCGCCCTGAATCGCCTTGACCTCGCTGTCGAGCGGAATGGTCTTTATGAACTCGAATGTTTCAATGTCGAAGCTGTAGATTTCCACAGCGTTGCGGCTGTTGCCGACATAGATGCACTTTCTTTCAGCGTCGCAGCATACCCACGGGCAGCCGCGGAAAAGAATTTCTGTATCAAAAACATTGTATTTGCCTGTAAACTCAAGCGTTTTCGCGTCAAAAACCGCAACCGTCGGGCTGTTCCATACCTTGCTGTCCTCCATGGCGACATAAATAAGCCCGTTGTAGTAGCTGATGCCGCCCATGTGCTTAAGCCCTAAATCCTCAAGACCTTTGAACGGTTTGAGGTTTATCGCTTCGGTTTTGCCTGTTTCGATATTCTGCTTGAGAAGAATTTTTTTGCCGCTGAAATACCAGCTTTCGCCGTCGTTGGTAATGCCCTGAGATTTTGCGAGAGTAGAAAGTCCTATAGTCGAATCGACCGATTCGGGCTTGTAAATATCGCCGTTGAAAAGCGTATTGAGTCCGCCCGAAAGAAGCATAAGACAGGACATGACAAGTGAAATAATTTTTGATGCAAGAATCATATTTACCTCTCCTTTTGGTTAATTAGGATATATAGACAGGGATTTTGTGTGCTCGGCACGAATGAATAATGAAGAATGAAGTCGCTTCGCTGATGAATAATTGAGGGCGGGACACCCGCACCTGAATTTACGAAATCCCGCACAATCTTCAATTCTCGGCGGTAGGGGCGATTCACGAATCGCCCGTTCTGTAAAATACGGTAACCCCCTCAGTCTGCTTTGCAGACAGCTCCCAAAAGGGGCGCCTTTGTTCCATCAATTATAATATTCCTTTTTCAATCAAACCTGCCGTCTTTGCACGCGTCGATAAGCTCCTGTGTGCCGCACTCCGCAAGGCATACAACCGCGTCGCCCGCGTTGTAATAAATCTTAACCGTGCCGTCCTTTTCAATCATGCCGCACGGGAAAAGAACATTGTCTCTGAAGCCGCCGCTTGTCTCCCACTTCGTTTCGGGCACCATGAGCGGAGCCTTTGACATGCCGATAACCTTTGACGGGTCGTTGAGGTCAAGGAGCATAACGCCGATTGAATATCTCTTTTTCCACGTGTTTTCCCAGCCGTTTTTGCCGCGCTCGGGGTCAATATCGACAAAATGATAAAGCGCGAGCCAGCCTGCCTCGGTCTTTACGGGAGGCGCGCCGGGGCCTATTTTATCGTTGCAGAAGGGTACATCCTCCGTGCCTAAAACGAGCTTGCTGTTGCCCCAGTAAACGAGGTCGGGGCTCTCTGAAAGCCAGATGTCAAATTTGTCCTTGCCGCCGCGCGAATAAACGGGCATCGGTCTTTCAAGGCGGACATATTTGCCGTTGATTTTTTCGGGGAAAAGCACCATGTTGCGGTTGTCGGGTACGCTCATTGAGATAATCTCAAACTTGTCAAAATCATCTGTAACGGCGATTCCTCCGCGCACGCCGTGCTTTGTGTCAACGGCGAAGCAGACATAATATCTGCCGTCGATAACCGTGATTCTCGGGTCGTACGCTCTGCTGATTTCATCGTCGCCGAGGGCGAAACAGGGCTTGTCCGAAACGCGCCAGTGAATACCGTCGTCGCTTTCCGCAAAGCCGATGTTCGTGCCGTCAAAGCGTTCGCCGCTTTCCCATTCCTCTTTTGTGCAGCCGTAGTCATTTCTGAACATCATGACATATTTGCCGTCTTTCTCGGCAACGCCCGCGTTGAATGTCAGATTTGACGGGTACGGCACATCTTTGTATGTAAGAACGGGCTCGGGGTATCTTTTAATAATATCGTTTGATTTAAATTCCATATTTATCACCTTTATCGGCTCAACTTTCAACAAGCTCCATTGATGAAATAACGATAGGCTTAACGGGAGTTGAGGGGGTAGAATCAAATCCGTTGGCGGTTCTTTCAGCCTCGCAGAACTTGTCAACTGTTTCCATGCCCTCAATTACCTTGCCGAACGCCGCGTACTGACCGTCAAGGAATGAACAGTCTGTGTAGCAGATAAAGAACTGAGATGAAGCGGAGTCAAAATTATCGCTTGTTCTCGCCATGGAGACAACGCCTCTTTCGTGCTTCATTGTGTTCTGAGTGAAGCCGTTTGCGGCAAATTCGCCTTTTATTCTCGTGTCGCTTCCCTTAACGCCTTTACCGTCTGACGAGCCGCCCTGAGCCATGAAATTATCAACTATTCTGTGGAAGGTCAGACCGTTGTAGAATCCGCTTTTAACAAGGTTTACAAAGTTGCTGCAGGTTTCGGGAGCAAACTCGGGATAAAGCTCGATTGTAAAAGAGCTGCCGGTGTCCATAAGAACCTTGACATGGGGATGACCTTCAAGTGTTTCAAAATTGTTTGATGATTCCTCTTTTTTGCCGCAGCCTGTGAAAGCAAGCAGGCAAAGAACAAGGCATAATGCCAGACTGATGATTCTCTTCATAGAGAAGCCTCCTAAATTTATTATTTTATCCATTATATCATACAGATGATGTATAGACAAGTAAAAATTTTATGTTATAATGTAATACGGTGATTGAAATGGAAGAAAAGAAAAAAATTCTGCTCGCAGTTATAAATTCAAAGTTTATTCACTCCTCTCCCGCCGCAAGGTATATCAAGGCAGCGTCCGATATACTTCTGCCGCAGGACGAATTTGAAACGGATATTTATGAGTGCAGCATAAATGACGCGACAGAGCATATTATTTACGGAATACTCAGCGCGAAGCCCGATATTGTCGGCTTTTCGGCTTATATCTGGAATATTTCCGTTATCGAAAAGGTGTGCAGAACGCTCAGAGCCGTAAATGAAAACATCAAAATTATGCTCGGCGGCCCCGAGGTGTCATACGGCGTTGACCACACCGCGCTCAGAGAGAGCGACTATGATTACATCATCAGCGGCGAGGGCGAAAAGGCGTTCCCTGCGGCTGTGCTTTATGCCTGCGGAAGATTTGTTCCGACAGAGCTTTATTCAAAAATCAACGGCAAAACCGTCAGCGCGGAGCTGATACAGAATCTTGACGATATTCCGTTCATTTATAACGAAGAAAATATCGGCGAGTTTGACAACAGAATTTTATATTACGAAAGCTCGCGCGGCTGTCCGTTTTCCTGCGCTTACTGCCTTTCTTCCGTTTGCGGCAAGGTGCGTTATCTTTCGCTTGACAGAGTTAAGAGCGATATTGATTTCTTTGTTGCTCACAATGTTCCGCAGGTTAAGTTCGTTGACCGCACATTCAACTGCAATCAGGAAAGAGCGTATGAGATTTGGCAGTACATTCTTTCAAAGAGCGCGGAAAGTCAGACGAATTTCCACTTTGAAATAGGCGCAGATTTAATTACCGAAAAACAGCTTGAGGTGCTCAGAAAAATGCCTGCAGGCAAGGTTCAGCTTGAGATAGGCATTCAGTCAACCTGCGACGAATCCCTCAGAGAGGTCTGCCGCTACGCGCCGAACGATGTGATTTTCAGAAATGTCAGACTTTTACGCGACGCGGGCAACATAAACATCCACACCGATTTAATCGCGGGCTTGCCGTTTGAGGATTACAAACGCTTCTCAAAATCCTTTAACGATGTTTATCCGCTCAGAGCGCATCAGCTCCAGCTCGGTTTTCTGAAGCTTCTCAGCGGCGCGCCGCTGAACGACATGAAAGCGAAGCATGGCTATGTTTTCACTTCATATCCGCCTTATGAAATCATAAAGAACAACTATATGTCTTATGACGATATCATGCGCCTTAAAGAGATTGAGGACGTTCTCGAAAGATATTACAACTCGGGCAGATTTTCAAGGTCGCTCAAGGCGGCGGAAGATGTTTTTGACTCGCCGTTTGAAATGTATGAAAAATTAGCTGAGTTTTTCAGAGAGAAAAAGCTCACATTTATGCCCATTTCATCAAAGAGACTTTACGATTTGTTCAACGAATTCATGAAGGGTTACGGCGCTGACCTTTCAAAAATTCTGCTCAAGGATTTTTACCTCAGCGAAAATTCGGACACTCTGCCCGAAAGCCTGCGTTATCTTGCGGAGCTTAAAAGAAATCCGCAGGCGGCATCCGTTCAGCTTCTCAGAGATGTCGGACTTTCAAAAGAGAAAAAGGTGTTTGCAAAGTTCAACGGCGACAAGGTGCTGATTATCGACTACGGCGCAAAAAATCCCGTCAACGGCCGCTTCAAGCTCCTGTTTGAATGGGCGGTGGATGTTGATGAGTAATCTTTGCCGCGCCTGTCCGAGAAACTGCTCGGCAGACAGAGAAAACGGCGTCGGTTATTGCCGAATGAGCAGCACTTTCCGAGTCGCGAGAGCCGCGCTCCACTACTGGGAGGAGCCGTGCATAAGCGGCGAAAGCGGAAGCGGAACGGTGTTCTTTTCGGGCTGTAATTTAAAATGCGTTTTCTGTCAGAATTATGATGTAAGCCACGGACTTTTCGGCAGGGATATTACCGACGAAAGACTGCTCGAAATTTTTGACGAGCTGATAGCTCAGGGCGCGAATAACATAAATCTCGTCAACCCGACTCATTATGCCGAAAGGCTCGCGGTGCTTCTGAGTGAGCACAAGCCGTCAGTTCCCGTTGTCTATAACACGGGCGGCTATGAAACGGTTGAAACAATACAATTGCTCGAGGGCAAGGTCGATATTTACCTCACGGATTTAAAATATTACGACTCCGCCGTGAGCGAAAAATACAGCAGGGCGGCGGATTATTTTGAGTACGCGTCAGCGGCACTTCTCGAAATGCGCCGTCAGATTCCCGAGGATATTTTTGACGAAAACGGAATAATGCAAAAAGGCGTTATCGTGAGAAATCTCATTCTCCCCGGCAACATAAGCCAAAGCATAAAGGTGCTCGACTGGCTGAGCGACTACCTGCCGAACGAGACGATAATCAGCCTCATGAGCCAATATACCCCCTGCGGCGAAGCGGTAAATTCTCCGCCCGTCAACCGCAGAATATCAAAAAGAGAATACGAAACCGTGAAAAGGCATCTGTATTCTCTCGACTTTGAAAACGTTTATTTGCAGGAGCTTTCCTCGGCGAAAGAGGAATATATACCGCCCTTTGATTTAACGGGCGTGTAAAATGACATAATAAAAACGGAGGTCATTTTATGAAGAAAACAGTATTAAGAAAATACGCGTCGCTTATCGCGAATGTCGGCGCGAGGGTGAAAAAGGGTCAGGAGGTCATGATTTTTGCCGAGCTTGACCAGCCCGAGTTTGTTAAAATGCTCGTTGAGGAATGCTATAAATCGGGCGCAAAAAGAGTTGATGTTGAGTGGGGCTTTCAGCCGCTTACCAAAACTCATGTAAGATACAGAAGTGTTAAAACTCTTTCAGAGATTTTTGAGTGGGAAGTTCAGAAGCTCAAAAGACGCGCCGAGGTTCTGCCCGTCATGATTTATCTGCTTTCCGAGGACCCCGACGGACTCAACGGAATGAATCAGAAAAAATACGCGCAGGGCTCGCAGGCAAGATACAAGGTTATCAAGCCCATAAGAGACGAGATGGAAAACAAATATCAGTGGTGCATCGCCGCAGTTCCGGGCGTTGCGTGGGCTAAAAAAGTTTTCCCGAACTGCCGCAAAAACGAAGCTGTTGAAAAACTGTGGCAGGCAATTCTTTTGACTTCTCGCTGTGATGACGACCCCGTGAAAGCGTGGAACGAGCACAACGAAGACCTTAAATCGAAGTGCGACTACCTCAACTCTTTAGGTATCGACACTCTGCATTACACCTCTTCAAACGGCACGGATTTTACCGTCGGACTTATCGAAGATTCCGAGTTTGAGGGCGGCGGAGAATACACGCTTTCGGGCAACTACTATAACCCCAACATTCCGAGCGAGGAAGTCTTTATTTCACCCAAAAAGGGCAGGGCAGAGGGCGTTGTTCACTCCGTAATGCCTCTTTCCTACAACGGTGAGCTTATTGAGAATTTCTCGATAAGATTTGAAAACGGCAAGGCTGTCGAGGTTCACGCTGAAAAGAATGAAGACCTGCTCAAAGAGCTTATAAACATGGACGAGGGCGCGGCGTATCTTGGCGAATGTGCGCTTGTTCCCTACGATTCACCGATAAGAAACAGCGGCATACTTTTCTATAACACTCTTTTTGATGAAAACGCCGCCTGCCACTTAGCTCTCGGCGAGGGATTTTCACAGTGCATTAAGGGCAGTGAAAATCTGACGCTTGAGCAGTGCCGCGAAAAGGGCATAAACAAGTCAATTATCCACGAGGACTTCATGATAGGCGCGCAGGATCTGGACATCACCGCCACCACACGCGACGGCAGAGAAATTCCCGTTTTCCGCAATGGCAACTGGGCTTTTTGATTCACGGCGGCACGGTTAAGTTTCACTATTCACAATAAATATCAAAATTAAACTATATAAATAATCCGACTGCTTTTTTATGCGGTCGGGTTATTTTTTGTATTCAAAATACAGTGCTATTCTTAATTTTGAGTTGATAACCGATGAAAATTATGGTAATATTCTTGTAATATCTGTTGAAAGGAAGATTTGAATGAAAGCGGCTATCTGCGACGATGAAAAAATCCAGATTGAAAGCACCGTTACATTTCTTGAAGAATATATTCACGACCGCCGTATTTCCATTGACTACGAATACTTTGAGAGCTACACGCAGCTCAAGGACAGAATTTCAGAGTTTGACCTGTTTATTCTTGACTATCAGGTGCCCGAAATCAACGGCATTGAGTTTGCCGAAATGCTCAGAAGCTCCTACGGCGAGGAAAAGGCTGTTATTTTTCTCACTTCGTTTCCCGAAATCGTTTATGAGTCGTTTAAGGTAAGACCTCACCGCTTCCTCATCAAGCCTATTGACAAAGAGAAGTTTTACGAGGCTCTCGATTCATATTTTAAAACAAACCACATTTCAAAGCGCATTTTCATCAAAACCCTCGGCGATACGCAGGTGGTGAACCTTGACGATGTTTATTATATCGAGGCTTCGCGCAAGGATGTCTGCATAAACAAAGAAAATGAGCAGCTTGTTTATCATAAATCTATCACCGATATGGAAGCTCAGCTCTCATCATTCGGTTTTTTCAGATGCCACCGCTCTTTTCTCATTAATCTTAAAAAGGTCAAGAAATTCGACAGCAAAACCGTCTGGCTCACTAACGGAGTTGAGCTTCCCATGGGCGCGAAAAAGCTGACGGAATTCAACAAAGAATATCTCAGAAACGCGAAATGAGGTGATGTGATGCTTGTCTTTGCGCTGAATTTTATTCAGCTTGCCGCGGCGTGCGCTCTTGTGTATGCTCTGTTTTCTGACATTTTCGATTTTGAGTTTAAAAAGAGCAAGGCTCCGTTCTTTGTCTTTAACGGAATTGTCGTCGCGCTCGGCGTCGCGTCCTCCGTTCTGATTAAAGACGAGAGCGACCTTGACATGGTTAAGGAGTTTTTCATACTTCTGATTTTTGTCGTTTCACCGTGCCTGCTTTTTCAGAAAACGAAACGCCTGCTTCGCCCCGTTTTAGGGCTTACTGTCAACGCAACACTCGACTATGTAGTGTTCATCTTTTTGTCGCCGTTAAAAACCGAAAGCTTTGTTGTCATCGGCGTCTTCTACTGCGCTGTCTATGCCGTGATTTTTGCTCTGTTTTTTGCTTACAGAAAAAAGACAAACAAAGAGCTGATGAGAAGATTTTTCGACAGCATTTCACCTCTGTTTTATGTCGTGATTCTTATTGCCGACTGGTCGGCTTATTACGATGTTGTTCTCAGCAGCGACGCTTCATATTATGTTGAAATTTCCAATGCCATAAGGCTCATTTCAACCGTTATGCTCCTCGGCGGACTTTTCTATATTGTCAATAAATTCACTCACAGCATGAATAAAGAAAAGGAAGCCGAGCTTCAGGTTGACATGCAGATGAAGCTTTACAGCGAAATGATGAAAAAGAACCGCGACATACGCGAGTTCAGACACGACTATAAAAACAACCTTTTTTCAATCGGAGCTTTTATTGAAAACGGCAGGTACAGCGAGGCACAGGAATACATAAGAGGGCTGAATGTTTCGCTTGAAGCGACCAAAAACAGATTTGCCACGGGCAACTACCTTGCCGACGCCATTCTTGCCGATAAAGCCGACCGCGCGGCGGAATATGACATTGAAATCGAGTTCACGGGCACGATTCCCGAAAAGGGGATAGCCAACAACGATTTGTGCACCGTGCTTGCAAATTCGCTTGACAACGCCATAAGAGGCTGTCAGCCCTGCGCCCCGTGCAGGATAACCGTTGACTCAAAAGAAAACTCGGTCGGGGTTATTATTGTAATCAGAAACCCCGTTAAGCAAAAGGTTGAGATAGTGAACAACCACGTCAGAACCACAAAAACCGACAAGGAAAATCACGGAATAGGTATTCAGAATATTAAGAAAACCGCGGCGAAATACGGCGGCTATGTTGAGCTTAAATGTGATGATTATTTCTTTGAAACAGAAACAGGTCTTTATTTTAAAAATAAGGAGGAATTACAATGAAAACAAGATTTAAAAAACTGACGGCTCTGCTCCTTTCAGTTCTTATGCTTATGACGGCTCTGCCGTTAGCGGACGCTGATTTTTCAATCACCGCTTCGGCTGAAAGCGCGTTTGCCCCCTCAGGTCAGTGCGGCGATGATGTCAGCTGGGATTTCAACAGCGAAACAGGTGTGCTCACAATAAGCGGAACGGGCAGTATGTATGATTACGACTGGGACGAAAGCCCGTTTTATGAAAGCGAAGAAATATTGCAGATTGTTATTGAATCGGGCATTGATTACATAGGCTCGTATGCGTTCAGCAGCTGCATGGAGCTCAAAACCGTCAGAATAAACACCATGTCGGCTTCTGTCGGCGCGTGCGCGTTTGATTTATGTCTTGACCTTACTGATGTTTATTTCATCGGCGACAACTCCGAGTGGGACGATTTCTGCGCGAATGTGGATTACGGCAACTACGACCTTTTAAATAAGAGCGTTCACTGCCTCGGCGATTTAACAGAGAATTTTTACGGCCCTCTTTCTTATGATATTTCGGGCGGAAAAGCCGATATAATCTACTGCGACATGAGCTACAGCGGCGTGCTCGATATTCCTGCGGAAATCGACGGCTGTCCCGTTGTGAAATTGGCCGCCAACAGCATTTCCTACTGCCAGCATATCACCGAAATCAATGTGCCTGCTTCGGTTGAAACCGTCGGCTCACGCGCATTTTCAGAGTGCGAGAAGCTGAAATCCGTCAGCTTTGCCGAGGGCGTAAAAGCAATAGAGGACAACGCTTTTGAAAACTGTCATTCTCTCGAAACGGTCAGCTTCCCCTCAACCTTAACCACTCTGGGCGATTCGGCATTTAAAAATTGCAGTGCTTTAAATAATATTTCCGTAGGCTCTGATTCAGAGTCTTTCCTGACCGACAGAAAAGGCGTGCTTTACACCAAGGATTACAGCGAGCTTATCCGTTATCCCACAGGTAAGGCCGACACGGAATATACCGTCAGCGCAAACACAAAGGCTATCAGAGCGTACGCCTTTGCAAGTTCACAGAATCTCACAAAGGTTACTTCAAACGGAATCCTTGAAACAATCGGCAAGTATGCTTTCCATAACTGCTATAAATTAGAGAGCGTCAAAGTCCCTGACAGCGTTAATGAAATAGGGGAGTACGCCTTTGACCACACCGCGCTTTCGGCGATTGTCGCTCCCAAAGGCATAACCGAAATCAGGGACGGCACATACAGCTATTGCACAAAGCTGAAAACTGTCGAAGTTCCCGACGGCATAACGGTCTGCGACAAGGCTTTTTCAAATATTGAAACAGATGAATTCATCATCGGCGCGGATGTTCTGGATTCAAATGATTTCAGCGGATTCAAGACGGCGAAATTCACAGTTGATGAAAACAATCCGTATTTCACCGCCGACGAAAAGGGCGTGCTTTATAACAAAGACAAAGCCACGCTTATCCGCTTCCCCGTGCTGAGCGATATAACTGTATATGAAATTCCCGACAGCGTAACCGTAATCGGCAAATACGCTTTCAGCACCACCGACGCGCTGAATGTGCTTTCGGTTCCCGTATCTGTTGTGCAGATAAAGGATTTTGCGTTTTATTATTCAAAAATCAGCTTCATCGGCTATGAGGGCTCTCAGAGCAAGTGGGCTGAAATTGAAATCAGCAAAAACGCATTCCTCGGCAGTGAGGATATTCCCGAATACAGCGAGTACGGCAAAGAGAGCGGTACCTGCGGCGAAAATCTCACATGGACATACGACAAATTCACAAACGGGCTTCTCATTGAGGGCAGCGGCGAGATGGAAAGCAACGCGGCATTTACAGATTACGGCTGGTACAGCTTCAAGGATAAAATCGAGTATGTCGAGCTTGCCGACGGCGTAACCTCAATTGGCACGAACGCCTTTGACGGCTGCGCGAAGCTCGGCGAGGTTTACCTCAGCAAAGATGTTGTTTCTGTCGGCGAAAACGCTTTCAGAGACTGCAAATCGCTTTCTCTTGCAACTGTGAACGCTTCGAGCTTCACAGCCGAAAACGCTTTCTCAGCCAACAGCTCAGACCTTGCAATTATTGCGGAGAACACCAACACAGCGGCGGCTGATTTTGCCCGCGCGATAAACGCCCGTCTGATAACCGTCAGCTATTCCGAGCAGGACGAAAACAAAATTCTTTCGTTTGACGGCGGAACAACGGTTTATCAGGGACTTTCGTATAATTACCTTACAAAGTTTATCACTCAGTATCCTCAGACGGATTATGTTCACTTTGACCGCCTTGTTTTTGACGGTGAGGACGCTGAAGCTCTTGAAATTCTCCTTGACGAGATTGATTTTCAGTCCTCAAATCTCACTCTCACAAATCTTTATGTAAGCCTCAGGGTTGTTCGTGAAAACACCGAGAGCGAAATCACCTTCGGTGCTCTGCTTGAGCTGCTTGAAAGCGGAAATTATGATGCGTTCAAGCTCATTATATCCTCCGACGAGCAGAGCGGTGAGACCACATTTTTTGAAAAAATAGCCGATTTCTTCATTAAGTTCGGCGAGGACGCGCTGAAGCTTATTTCAAAGGTGGTAAACTTTGTAACAAATCTATTCAAGAAGAAATAAAATAATTCCAAAAATGCAATAAAAAGCTCCCCAAAAGGGGGCTTTTTTATTTTTCGTTCCCTTTTTAGTGCCGTTCGTTCCCTTTAAGCGTTTTTCTGAGAAAAAGCTACTATAATTAAAGGCAAGAAATTCCTAAAAAATTTACAGTAAAGTTTTGCTGTGGTTTAAAACTCTTTATACAGTTTATGGACATATATTCTCTTTGCGAATAAAATAGTAAGATGAGTATGATGACCGGAAAGGACGCATTATGGATTATGTATCATTAGGCAGAAGAATAAGGGAAAAGCGCAGAAAAAAGAACATTACGCAGACTGAGCTTGCGTCGCTGACGGGAATATCCGCCGTTCACATAAGCAACATTGAGCTCGGTCATACGAGGGCAAGTCTGTCAACTCTCGTCAGCATAGCCAACGCTCTCGGCACATCGCTTGACGAGCTTGCCTGCGACAGCCTTGAGGCAACCGCGTTTATTTATGTTGATTCCATTTATTCAATGTTTGAGGAGTGCAATCACATTGAAATAAAGATTATCAGCGAAACGGTTGACGCGCTGAGAAAATCGCTGAAAAAAAACAACATCTGAGACGGCTGCTGCGGAAAGTGAGAGTGAATTCAAATGAAAAATAAGCTCAGACGGATTTTATCGGTAATTCTGACGGCAGTTATTGTTCTCTCCGCCGCGCCGATGGCGGGAATTGATTTCACGCTGAAAGCCAAAGCCATTAAAGCTTCTGGTCAGCTCAACGATTATATCAGCTACACTTTCGACGAAGCCACAGGCACACTCACAATCAGCGGAAGCGGATATATGCCGCTCTATGGCGAAATGGAAAGCCCGTTTTATTATGACAGCTCAATAATAAATGTAATTATTGAGGATGGTGTAAAGAGCATCGGCGATTATGCATTTTATTATTGCAGCAATCTGATAAACATTGAAATTCCGAACAGTGTAACAAGCATTGGCAATTATGCATTTGCTACTTGCAGCAATCTGACAAGCATTGAAATCCCGAACAGCGTAACAAGCATTGGCAGTAATGTATTTCGATATTGCTACAAGCTTACAAATGTAGAAATTCCCGATAGCGTTACAAGCATCAGCCGTTACCTGTTTTGGGGCTGCGACAGCCTTACAAGCATTAAAATCCCTGACGGCATAACAAGCATTGACGATTATGCATTCAGCTTTTGCGACAACCTTACAAGCGTTGAAATCCCTGACAGTGTTACAAATATCGGCGATGAAGCGTTTTATAATTGCGAAAGCCTTGCAGGTATTGAAATCCCCGACAGCGTTACAAGCATTGGTGATTCTGCATTTTCCAGCTGCAAAAGCCTTACAGGCATAACAATCCCTGACGGAATTACAAGCATTCGCGATGATTTATTTTATAATTGCATCAACCTTACAGCCATAACAATTCCTGACGGAGTTACAAGCATTGGCGATTATGCATTTTGTAATTGCCACAACCTTACAGGCATAACAATTCCTGACAGAGTTACAAGCATCGGCGATTTTGCATTTGCCGCTTGCTACAAACTTCCGTGCATAACAATCCCTGACGGTGTTACAAGCATTGGTACTAATTTATTCAGCAGCTGCAACCGCCTTACAAGCATAACGGTTGACGAAAACAATGCTGTATATGACAGCCGTGATAACTGTAACGCTGTAATTGAAACCGCGACAAATACGCTTATTTGCGCCTGTAAAAATTCAGTAATCCCCGACGGCGTTACAGGTATTCGCGATGATGCATTTTATAATTGCGCCAACCTTACAAGCATCGAAATTCCCGACAGCGTTACAAGTATCGGCGATTATACATTCAGGGATTGCTACAACCTTTCCGGTATAACAATCGGCAACGGCGTTATAAGCATTGGCAATTATGCATTTTCCGGTTGTGAAAGACTTACAAGCATCGAAATTCCCGACAGCGTTACAAGTGTCGGCGATTATACATTCAGTGACTGCTCCGGACTTACAAGCATAACAATCGGCAGCGGGGTTGTAAGCATTGGCAATGGGGCATTTGAGTATTACACGCATCTTGTAAGCATAACTGTTGACGAAAACAATTCTGTTTATGACAGCAGAGATAACTGTAACGCCATAATTGAAACTGCGACCGATGCGCTTATTTGCTGCTGTAAAAATACAGTAATTCCCGACAGCGTCAAAAGCATTGGTTATGGTGCGTTCGATGGCTGCATCACTCTTACAAGCATAGAAATCCCTGAAGGCATAACAAGCATTGGAGATCGTGCATTTGCTAATTGCGACAACCTTACAAGCGTAACAATCCCGGAAACTGTAACAAGCATTGGCGATTATGCATTTTACGATTGCATTAACCTCACAAACATCGAAATTCCCGACAGCATAACAAGTATTGGCAATTATGTATTTTACCGGTGCAAAAGCCTTACGAGCATCGAAATTCGCGACAGCATAACAAGCATTGGCATTTATGCGTTTGGCTGGTGCAATAGTCTTGCGAGCATCGAAATTCCTGACAGCGTAACAAGCATCGGTGAGTATGCGTTTGCTAATTGCCCCAATCTTACAAGCGTAACAATCGGTAATGGCGTAACAAGCATTGGCGACAGTGCATTCCTTGACTGTGAGAGCCTTACAGGCATCGAAATCCCCGATAGCGTAACAAGCATTGGCTGGGGAACTTTTTGGTCGTGCACTAATCTTTCTGATATAAAAATTCCCGACGGTGTTACATCTTTGGGCGGAGGAGTGTTCTACAATTGCTATAAAATTACAAGCATGGCAATTCCTGACGGTATCACGAGCATCGGCAGATATATGTTTTACGGCTGCACCAATCTTTCTAACATCGAAATTCCGGATAGTGTAACAAGCATTGAAGAGCATGCCTTTTATGCGTGCTCCAGGCTTACAAGCATTGATATTCCCGACACCGTTACCGGCATTGACGATTATGCATTTTATTCGTGCACCAGGCTTACAAGCATCGAACTCCCCGACGGTATTCCAAGCATCGGCAGCAGTGCATTTAAATTTTGCATCCAACTTACGAGTATTACAATCCCCGACAGCGTAACAAGCATTGGTGATAGAGCATTTAATGGTTGCAACAGTCTTACCGACATTTATTACAGCGGCACACGGGCGCAGTGGAACGACATCACGGTCGGTGTGTTAAACGAAAGCCTTTTAAACGCGACGGTTCATTTCCCGATGATTACGGTAACATTAAATCCGCAGGGCGGCTCGGTTACGCCTTCGTCCGTTCAGGTTGAAGCAGGCGAGTCCGCGGCTCTCCCCGAGGCGGAACGCGCAGGCTTCACTTTCCTCGGCTGGTCAGCTGACAGCTCAGCCAAAACAGGCAAAATGACATATAAACCCGCGGAAGATGTAACGCTCTACGCGATATGGAAGCTCAATTCAAGCAAGCTCGACGACAGCGATTTTTATTCGTTCGCCAACAGTGCCGACAGCTTCGGCTGTGATACATACACCGTGTCGGACGGTGATTTTGAAAAGCTCGCAGGCTATGTCATGACTCAGTACGGCGAATCCTCTGAAATCACAAAAAACACAATAAGCATGCTCCGCAGCGAAAAGGACAAGCCGTGGCTCGGCTCCTGCTACGGAATGGCGGCAACAATTATGCTTGATAAATTCGGCAGAATCGGCTTTAACGAGAATTTTGATACGGATAAGCGGTCTATGGCTGATGTTGATTCTCCGACGGATAATCCCGAAGCTCTCAGCGCGATTAACTATTATCAGCTCTCTCAGTTCCTCGGATTCATCAAGCCCAACATAAGCTTTGGCAGAAGCAGAAACTGGACGGGCGGTCTCAGAAATCTTGTTCAGCTTTCAAAGCAGGACAGCGGATTCATGTTCATTTATAACTATGAAAAGGACGGCTCGACGCTCGCTCACGCCATTATAATCAGAGGCTATGCCTCGGAAGATGACAGCTTCTATTATCTGAATGCCTACGACAGCCGCTCACCCGTGTCAGACATAACCGTGCAGGTGGCAAAGGATTATTCCGACTGCGCTGTTCTGGGCGAAAACGGCACGGAAGAGCCTGTTCAGATAGAGCTGATGACCGATTTCTCAGGCTTTGACGCGGTTGACATTGACGGCCCTGACAACGACATGATTCTCAAGCCCGAGGTAAGCGCGATAATCAGCGACAGCACGGTTCTCAATGTTCTGGCTTTCGGCGATGTTACAATCACGAACGCTGACGGCGAAACGATTACCGTCTCAGACGGCGATGTTTCGGGCACGATGGATATTATCTCCGACAAGATTATCGTCAATGAGAGCGGAAACGGCGTTCCCGCATCTGCGACACTTTCATTCGAGGTGGCTGACAGCGATTATTTCACCTTTGAAAGCACGGCGGAGAATATGAGCGTTTCAATTCTCAACGACAGTATTTACGCCTCAGCCGAGACGAAAAACGCCGACTCAATTGTTATCTCGCAGGACGAGGGCGTTTCAATCGACGGCGAGAACGCGGAGTATAAGGCATATTTTACGCTTGACGATGATTACTGTGATATGCTTAAGCTCGAGGGCACAGCCTTAGACGGCGTTGACATCACCTTCGGCAGCGAGGGCGTAAAGTTTTCGGGCGTTCAGAACGACATCTGCAAGCTGACCTCCTACAGCGGACTTACCGATGAGGAAATGTTTGAGTTCAGCTCAGACGGCGATGAAATACTCATCACGAGCGGCAAAACAGGCATTGATGTTCTGGCTAAGGACGCAAACGGTGCTTATACCACGAGCCTCATCAATAAATTAAAGGTGAAGGTCAACGGTCTTAACCTTATGCACAAAGAAGAGGGAAGGATAAGAACAATCATCACCAACGCTGACGCGAAAAAGTGCAGTTACGCTTACTCTTCATCCAACCCGGGCGTTGCAGAAGTTGACGACGAGGGCAATATCACCACAAAAGCTCCGGGCAAAACCACAATAACCTGCGTTGTTGCCGATGAAAACGGCAGAACAGCAGAAAGTACCTGCACCGTCAAGGTAAAGTTTACATTCTGGCAGTGGGTTATCTGGCTTCTCCTCCTCGGCTTCCTGCGCCTGTGATGAGCTTTATTGCAAAGAATTCGGCACGGACATTTAAAACATTCCGTGCCGAACCATGGAAGAAGACTATACTCTGAAGATTTCATCATAAGAGACATTCAGAATTTTTTTCAGCAAAGCGATTTCGTCGGGATATAAATGCCTTTGCCCGACCTCAATTTTGGCAAGCGCGCTTCGGGTTATGTCGCAGCCGTTTACCTGTAATTTAGCTGAAAGCTGCTCCTGCGTAAGGCTTGCTTTTTCGCGGAGCGTACGGATATTTGAGCCAATCTTTTTTTCAGTTTCATAATTCATAGTGAAGCATTCCTTTGTACTCGATTGATATCGAAGTTCTTGACTTTATTATATTTCCGTGTTAAACTATTTTTGCACTTAAACGGGAACAAAATAATATGTATATTTTATCGGTATTTTTCTCCCGCTGGTTTAATTTTTGAAACGGAACAGATAAAATCGGAGAGCTTTCCGCACGGGCGCAAAGGAAGCACAGGATAATTCTGATGCTGAAAGATTTTAAAGGCCGTTGAATGAGCATATCGGCAAATAGATTTATATGTTCGGAAAGGATTAAAAAGGTGCATCATGGACTATGCAGCAATAGGTAAAAGAATAAAAGAACTGCGTGTTAAAAATAACTATACGCAAGGTCAGCTGGCAAAGGCGACGGGGCTTTCTCCGGCGCATATAAGCAACATCGAAACGGCGCACACAAAGGTCAGCCTGTCCTCTGTTATTGATATAGCAGATGTTCTCAATGTTTCTGTTGATGAGCTTGTCTGCGAAGGTATCAGTCCGCTGACAGATGTTCATGCAAAGTCAATTTATGCGTCGCTCAGGGACTGCAATGAGAACGAGCTGGAGCTTATAAGCGAAATGATTAAAGTGATAAAAAAATCATTTAGAAATACGGAAAATGACTGTGAGTAATAATACAGAAAAACACCCGATGAAAGCTGAGACTTTTGTCGGGTATTTTTTTTAATAATTATTGACTATTTTTTTATTTTATTGCATACTTAAAATATAGCTTTTAAAGGCGGTGAAAATATGAAATATTATCTCGGCGTTGACGGCGGCGGCTCAAAAACAACGGCAGTCGCTTCCGACGAAAAGGGAAATATAATTGCCACGGCGCAGGGTAAAACGATAAATTATTATTCAAATCCGTTTGAGACCACGCGCGAAAATTTCAGAGAGCTTGTCGAAAAAATCGGGATTTCCGATTACGCTTCGGTGTGCATCGGCATGTCTGCTCTGAGTGAAAGAGCCGACGAAAAAACCGCGAGAAAATTTACCGACGGAATCATAAATGCCAACAGGCTGATTATGACGAGCGATGTTGAAATCGCGCTTAACGCTGCTGAATGTGAGTGTGCGCGAGCCGTTCTTATCTGCGGCACAGGCTCAATGGCGGCGGCTGTTGACGAGCGCGGCAATTACCTCCACGCGGGCGGCTGGGGTTATCTCCTCGGCGACGAGGGTAGCGGCTATTCCGTGGCTCTGAATGCGGTCAAAAAAATCCTTGTTGAGCTCGAAAAAAACAGCGGTGATTTGCTGATTTCAGAGTTCAAAAAATTCTTTGAGGTCGAAACCGAGGACGATATTCTTGAGCGGTTTTACAATCCTCCCATTCAGCGCGATGTGCTCGCGTCCTTCTGCAAAACTGTGTTTGATTGTTACCGAAGCGGCAGTAAAATTGCGGCGGCGGTTATCGAAAACGAAGCGCGTGAAGCGGCAGAGCTATCAAAAAGAATTTTATCAAAATTACCTCCCGATTCACCCCTGTTTCTGTTCGGCGGACTTTTTGAAAACAATCCCGAATATGTGCGTCTTCTCAACGAAAAAATCAGCGTGAAAGCGGAGCTTCTGACATATCCGCCTGTTGTCGGCGCGCTGACGGACGCACTCAGAAATGACGGAATAATTCCCGATGAAGAAATTTATCTTAACATAAAAAGGAGCAGTAAAAATGAGTAAAAGCGGCGAATATTTTGAAAATGTAATGTCGATTCTTTCGGAGATTTCACATCTTCCCGAAATCAAAACCTGCGCGGAGCTGTTCGCGGAAACTCTTAAAAACGAAAAAAATATTTATCTTTTCGGCACAGGTCATTCACATATGCTCGCGGAGGAAATGTTCTACCGCGCGGGCGGTCTTGTGAATATCCGACCGATTCTCGAGACCTCGCTGATGCTTCACGAGTCAGCCTCAAAAAGCACCGAGATTGAGCGTCTTTCGGGCTACGCCGAGATTATTTTTGAGCATTACGGCGTGTCGGCAGGCGACACAATGGTTATCATTTCTAACTCGGGCAGGAACAGCGTGTGCGTTGACATGGCTCTGCTTTGCAAAAGCAGGGGAGTGAGCGTCGTTGCGCTGACCTCCGTAACTCATTCAATGTCGGGCGAGTCGCGCCACAAAAGCGGAAAAAGGCTCTTTGAGGTTGCGGACATCGTGCTTGACAATCACGGCTGCTACGGCGATTCCTGCGTGAAGATTGACGAAATCGGCAAGACAGTTTCGCCCACATCAACGGTTGTCGGCGCGGCTATTCTCAACGCGATTGAGGCTGAGTGCGTCGATATTCTCGTTAAGCAGGGGATAGAGCCTGAGGTCTTTTCGTCGAGCAATGTTGACGGCGGCGATGAAATCAACGGGCGTTACATAAAAAAATACAACGGAGTTATAAAGCATTTATGATAGGATTTAAAATAAGAGGATTTATCGAGGGCTTTTACGGCAGAGTGTGGAGCGATGAAAAACGCCGCCGCGTGCTGAGCTTAGCAGCCGAAAACGGAATGAACGCATATTTTTACGCGCCGAAGGACGACCCGTTTTTAAGGCAGGAATGGCGAAGCGAATATGACGAAAACTCGCTCGCAAAATTTTCGTCTCTTTTTGAGTTTACCGAGAGTTTGGGCGTTTCGCTTTATTACTGCATTTCACCCGGGCTTGACATGGCATATTCCTCGAACGCCGACTTTGACACGCTTTTCAAAAAGCTCATGTCGATTTATAATATCGGCGTGCGCCGCTTCGGGCTGTTCCTTGACGATATTCCCGACAAGCTTGTGCACGAGGGCGATATTAAAAAGTTCGGTTCTGTGTGCGAAGCTCATATTTACATTATCAACAGACTTTCCGACGCCTTGCCCGACGGCACTCAGCTTGTAATCTGCCCGATGCAGTACCACGGAAACGGCACGGAGGAATACATCACCGGGCTTTGCCGCAGTATCCGTGAGAGCGTCAGCGTTTTCTGGACGGGCAAAAAAATCTGCTCGCCCGAGCTTACATCTGACGACGCGAAAAAATTCATTGAGCACACGGGCAGAAAGCCGCTTTACTGGGATAATTTCCCCGTCAATGACGCGGAGATGTACGGCGAAATGCACATAGGCCCGTATCTCAACAGGGATGCGGATCTGTACCGCTTCTCCGAGGGTATCGTTTCAAATGTCATGGAGTATCCGCTCTGCTCGGCGATTCCGCTTCTGACTATCTGCGATTATCTTTCCGCTCCCGAAAGCTATGAGCCCGAAAAATCGTTTAAGGCGGCGGTCGAAAAGGTAACGGGCGACAGCTTCAATGACTGGATGCCGTTCTTTGACCATACCCGTTTTTCGTGCCAGTGCGACTGCTTCAGCGAGTATCTTTCGGATTCTCTGAGCGACGCGAAAAGCGAATTTTTCAAGGGAAACAAAGAAAAAGCCGCGGATATGCTCCGCGACCTTATCGGCGTTTATGATAATTGCTCAGCAGTGATGAAGAAAAACGACGAGATGTTCGCCGAGCTGAAAAGGTGGATAGGAAGATTTGACGAGATAACCGATGTACTCAGAAACGCGCTCAATTTTATTCTGTCGGAGAGTGCCGACAGCCGCGAAATTCTGAAAAATTCCATGATAAAATATAACGAAAACGCCTATAAGCTCGCAGGCTTTGCGCTCCGGGAGTTCGTTGAAAATATCATCGGAGAATTTACAATCTGAACCGATTTGATGTTGATACAACGGGAGGGGCATCCCCTATGACGGTATTGACATAGTTCAATCAGAATTTATAGTCGGGGTAACTGTTATCTGTTTCGCCGCACTGTGCTCGAGCTTTAACAGTTATCTGATTTTTTCTCTCGGTAAGCACAGAAAAGGCGCCCCTTTGGGGAGCTGTGTGCGAAGCAGACTGAGGGGGTTACCCCCCACCGTCAAAATCATAGATTTTGCCACCTCCCCCAAGGGAGGCTTCATATCAGCAAATCACGGAGATTACCGTAATTTTCAGAACGGGCGATTCGTGAATCGCCCCTACCGCCGAGGATCGAAGATTTTGCGGGATTTCATAAATTCTGGTGCGGGTGTCCCGCCCTCAATTATTCATCAGCGAAGCGACTTCATTATTCATTCGTGCAGAAGCACGACAAATCCCTGTTTGTCGAGCCGAAAAACTGCACGTCGAAAAGTAAAAAGTTAGTATAAAATAAAAAGATGGTTTTGAATAGTAAATTACAAATTCAGAACCATCTTTATTTTTTAATTTTATTTCAATGTTTTAGAGTTTAATTCCGTACGCGACATCTTCGCCGCTGATTTTAAGCTCTGTGAAGCCGTATTTTTTGTAAAAGCCTCTGCCCTTTACGTTGTCAACACCCGTGGTGAGCATAACGCCTTTAATTCCTTTGTTTCTCAGATGCTCGCACAGCGCGTCAACCATTTTGTGCCCTACGCCCATTCGCTGATACTCAGGGTTCACATCAATGTGAAGATGCGCGGGATATTCGTCCTTGAACTCCTTTTGCAGGTCGGCGGAGTGAATCGCGCCGTTTCTGTCGTCCTCGGCGTCCTCAGCGAAGCGCGGAACATACTCCCTTACAAAGCACTCAAAATATTTATCATAATTCTCGGCGCAGATAACGTAGCCGATTGCCTTGTCGTTTTCGTCAGCGGCAACAAAGCAGTTTTCACTTTCCTGCTCAATGAAATAGTCGCAGAAAGTGTTGAGGATGAAGAACTTCATCTTTTCGCTGCTGTCGCACGGGCCGTCGCTGTTAAGGCAGGTGAAGCGTACGTTTTCCTTGTCCTTTTCCTGATAATGTCTTATAATCATCTGTTTACTCCGTTTGTCATAAATTTTGCGTATTTTGCGGGCGACCAATGGTCGCCCCGACATAACTTGTGAAATATTTTCACGTTCTGAGTAGGGGAGCGCATTGCGCTCCCGCGATTTTTGCGAAATTTATCGTCTTCGGTTGCAGGGCTTTTATTACCACATATTGTCCGAACGCTCTAAGAACGCCGTCATGTCCTTGATTTCGATAACCTCGTCGCCGCATTTAACCGTGCCGCTCCATTTGCCGAATACCTGGTGGCAAAGGTTGCCGACAACAAGGAAGCGGAGCATTGTGTAGTTGTCGAACTCGGGCTTCATTGTCATTTCAAAGCTGCCGTCGTCGCTTGTGATTTTCCACTCAACGCCGTTATCGTCCCAGCATGAGTCAAGCGGTTTAACGATTTCTTTTTCATTTTCAAGCTTGAGATAACCGAGCTTATATGCCTTGCCGTCAAGGAAAGCTGTGCTCTCAGACGCCGCCTCTGTGTTGCCGAAGCCCCAGCCGATTTCAAAGCCGAAAATTCTGCCGTCGGGGAGAACGGTGTTGCCGTTGCCCCACCACCATACC
>JAZUFU010000058.1:0-12156 GCA_045640865.1 Acutalibacteraceae bacterium
CTATTATCCATTATCTATTTCAACCCCCACCGTCAAAATCAGAGATTTTGCCACCTCCCCCGAGGGAGGCAATAAGGCGCCCCTTCGGGGAGCTGTCAGCGTAGCTGACTGAGGGGGTACATTTCAAAGGTGTATCTATTATTCGACGGGCGATTCGTGAATCGCCCCTACCGACGAGGGCGGAAGATTGTGCGGAATTTATATACGGCAGGGGCAAGCCACCTGCCCTACGGACGAAGATGATCAATTGTGCTGAATAAAGCGGGAGCGCTCCCCTACTCATGAAAACGGTAGATTTTACGAAATTTGAATCTCGGGACGCCCGGAGGTCGTCCCCTACGGCGTGATTTGAGCCATGCGTTTATAGGGGTTAGCATCTCCGACAACCCGTAAATTTATTGCAAATCTTCCGCATCGTCCTCAAAACTTCAAAATTTCAGCCGTGATACCCCGAATATAAAACGGGACTGCCGAAAGGCAATCCCGTTAATTGTGTGTTATTCAGATAATTACATCATGCTTGCAACTTCGTCAGCGAAGTTGTCTTCTCTCTTCTGGAGACCTTCGCCCTTAGCGTAACGAAGGAACTTAACAGCCTTGATGTCTGCGCCGAGGTCCTTAGCAACCTTAGCGATGTAGCCTCCTACGCTGCCCTCAAAGAGGTCTGTGCGTACGAAGGGCTGCTCGAGAAGGCAGATTTCTTTGAGCTGCTTCTTAAGACGTCCGTCAGTTGCGCCTGCGAAAATCTTGTTAGCAACATATTCTTCTTTGCCTTCAACAGCGAGCTTAGCAAGAACTTCAACAGCGTCCTTTGAAAGGAAGTTGAAGAGGAACTTGTTGTTCTTCTGCTCTTCATAAGCTGCGATATCTTCGTCGCTGAAGAGTTTCTCGTCAACAGCCTTCTTGAAGAGACCCATAAGGATGGGCTTCGGAAGTGTTTCGGGCTTGTTGAGTGAGCTCTCAACGATGATGTTCTTCATCTTTGCAAGCTCGTCAGCGGAAATTTCGTCCTGACCGAGGTATTCGGGGCTCATAGCTGCAACCTGCATTGCAACGTTCTTACCCATAGCCTTGAATTCGTCGTTAGCTGCTGTAGCTGCGTCTGTGTCAAAGAGAACAAGAACGCCAACTGTGCCGCCGCCGTGGATGTAAGAAGCCATGTCGCCTTCAACTCTTTCAAAACGGCGAACCTTCATGTTTTCACCGATTGAGAGAACGAGCTCCTGACGAAGCTCCTCAACTGTCTTGTCGTCATCAACAAGCTTTGTGTTGTTGAGAGCATCAACATCAGCGGGATTCTCAGCTACGATTGTCTTGGCAATGCTCTTAACAAAGTTTGTGAATTTTTCATTCTTTGCAACGAAGTCTGTTTCGCTGTTGACCTCAACGAGAACGCCAACCTTAGCAGCTTCGTCATAATAAGCAAGAACTACGCCCTCAGCGGCAATACGGCTTGCCTTTTTCTGTGCCTGTGCAAGACCTTTTTCCTTGAGGAAGTCAATTGCTTTTTCCATATCTCCGTCAGAAGCAACGAGAGCTTCTTTACATTTCATCATGCCAACGCCTGTCTTCTCGCGAAGAGCCTGAACGTCTTTAGCTGTAAATGCTGCCATAATTTTTTCCTCCTGAAATCTTTATATCTTTAATATATCGGATTATTCAGCGGCTTCTTCTGCTGCTTCAGCAACTTCTTCTGCTGCTTCGGGAGCTGTCTGCTCGCCCTGTCTGCCTTCGATAACAGCGTCAGCCATTGCGCCTACGATAAGCTTAACGGCACGGATAGCGTCATCGTTGCCGGGGATAACATAATCAATCTCGTCGGGATCGCAGTTTGTGTCAACAATAGCGATGATCGGAATACCGAGTCTGTGAGCTTCAGCAACAGCGATTCTTTCTTTTCTGGGGTCAACGATGAACATAGCAGCGGGCTGCTTCTTCATCTCTGTGATACCGCCCATGAACTTCTCGAGCTTTTCAATCTCAAGGTTGAGCTTAATAACTTCTTTCTTGGGGAGCATATCGAATGTTCCGTCAGATTCCATTGTCTTGAGCTGAGCAAGTCTCTTGATTCTCTTCTGGATTGTGTTGAAGTTGGTGAGCATACCGCCGAGCCAACGTGCGTTAACATAAGGCATACCGCAGCGAACTGCCTCTTCCTTAACGGAATCCTGAGCCTGCTTCTTTGTGCCTACGAAAAGGATTTCGTCGCCGTTTGCGGCAACGTCGCGAACGAACATATAAGCATCTTCGAGCTTCTTAACTGTTTTCTGAAGGTCGATGATGTAGATTCCGTTACGCTCTGTGAAGATGTAGGGAGCCATCTTGGGGTTCCATCTTCTGGTCTGATGTCCGAAATGGACGCCTGCTTCAAGCAGCTGTTTCATTGATACTACTGACATTTCTTTTTCCTCCTAAGTTTAGTACCTCTGCGGGGCTTAAAATGCGCACTTCTTGCAGATTTTCCGCAATGAACTTCGCGCAGAAAACACCTCGCATGCGTTTTGCCGAATAAGTATATCACAACAAATCGAGTAATGCAAGTGTTTTTTTTAGTTTTTTACTCAATTTGATGGTTTAAACTGAAAATATTTTGTGTTTGTGTTCATTGTAACTCCGCGGAGCTGGGCGAGCTCGTCAACCGTTACAAATGAATATCCGCGCTGAGAGAGAATGTCCATCGCCATAACCGCTCCGTCAACCGAGGTCTGATATAAATCGTGGAGCAGGACTATTCCGCCGTCAAATGCGTTGTTGCAGATATTGTTGCAGACGGTCTGTGCGTCCCTGTATTTCCAGTCAAGGGAGTCAATGCTCCAGAGGATTATGTGCTTCTGCATGGCACTCACAACCGTGCTGTTTATCGAGCCGTAGGGCGGTCTTATCGCCGACGGTTCAACGCCGATTACGTTTTTGACAGAAGCGTTCGCCTTGCTGATTTCCGTTCTGAGTGCATCGGCTGAAAGCGTTGTAAGGTCGCAGTGCGAATATGTATGGCTCGCAATCTGATTGCCCATGTCGTACGCCTGCTTCATTGTGTTTCTGTAGCTCTGGCTTCCGTCAAGCCTGCTGCCGAGGACGAAAAATGTTACCCTCGCGTTGTATTTGTCAAGCCTGTTGAGAAGGCTCGTGGTTACGGGCGTATAAGGGCCGTCGTCAAATGTAATCGCAAGGAGCTTTCTCGTCTTGAAGCTTTCGAGGTTGCGGACTTTCCCCTGCGTCGGCGGCGCGAAGGTCGCGGGCATGGTGCTTGCGGCGGTCGTTGTCGTCGGAGCGGCTGTGGTCGTTGTGGTTGTCGTCGTCGTGGTCGTTGTTGTAGTTGTAGTTGTGGTTGTTGTGGTTGTCGTGGTCGGCGCCGTTGTGCTGACGGGTGCGGTGGTTTTTCTAAAGCCGTCTGTCAGCTTGTCGAATTTCTGAACTATTGTACAGGCGGACAGACAGAACACCATGACAGCCGCCATGAAAAGTGATATGAATTTTTTCATCAGATTACTCCCTTTATAATAGGTTATATGTAAAGTTGCAGAATCATTATAATAATATGTATGACGCAAAGGATATTGTAACACTTCGCACCTTTTCGGTCAATGAAAAATCGACAAAAAACTACAAAAAAATATGTGGTAAAATATGGCAGATTTTATTGAAATTTCCGAAGAAACAAACTATAATTTAATTACAATTTAAACGGAGGTTTTATTATGAGCTTTTCAGAAAAATTTATCGCCGCAACATATAAATATACCGATTTCTTTCAACATATTCCTGCGCCTTTATTCAGAAAGACGTTTGAGATGAAAGAAGCACCCGCTGAAGCGAAGCTGACAATAACAGGTCTCGGCTTTTACAAGCTGTATATAAACGGCAGAGATATTACTAAAGGACTTCTCGCGCCCTATATCTCGAACCCCGACCACATCATTTATTTTGACGAGTACGATGTTGCCCCTCTGCTCAGAAAGGGCAAAAACGCAATCGGCATAATGCTCGGCAACGGCATGAACAACTGCCCCGGCGGCAGAATCTGGGACTTTGACCTTGTAAGGTGGCGTTCCGCGCCGAAAACGTCTCTCTGCTTTGAGGCTGAGTACGCCGACGGCGAAGAGGTCAAATTCGAGGCTGACGAGAGCTTTAAGATAAGCGAGTCGCCGATTTGGTTTGACGACCTGCGCTGCGGTGCGTTCTACAACGCTCTTAAAGAGCAGGACGGCTGGAGTACGCCCGACTTTGACGACAGCGAATGGGGCAACGCTCATTTCTGCGAAGCTCCGAGAGGAAAATTCAAGCTCTGCGAAGCTGACCCGATAACAGCGTCAAAGAGAATCGCGCCCGTTTCAATCCACAAAGGCGGCATAAAGCGTTACACTCCCGGCAGACGCGAGCAGTGGAAAACCCTTGAATTTCCCGAAAGCCTTGAGGGTTTTGTATATGATTTCGGCGTAAACTCCGCAGGCGTGTTCGAGTTTAAAATCAAAAACGCCGAGGCAGGCAGACGCATTGAGTTCTTTACCTCCGAGGTGCTCGATGAGGACGGCAATGTTGACCCGTTCTCATTCGCGGATTTCTACCCCGAATTTTACGCTCAGAGGGATATTTACATCTGCAAGGGCGGCGAAGAGGAGTCGTTCATTCCCGATTTCACTTACCACGGCTACCGCTACTGCCTTGTAACAGGGCTCAAAGAGGACGAGGCGACGCCCGAAGCTCTGACTTACATTGAAGCTCACAGCGCGCTCAAAGAAAAGGGCGGCTTTACCTGCTCGGATGAAACAATCAACAAAATTCAGACGGCGGCGAGAGTTTCCGACCTCGCTAATTTCTACTACTTCCTCACGGACTGCCCCCACCGCGAAAAGAACGGCTGGACAGGCGACGCTTCTGTTTCGAGTGAGCATGTTCTCATAAATCTCAGCCCCGAAAAGAGCTACAGAGAGTGGCTCAACAATATCCGCTGCGCCATGAAAGAGGACGGTCAGCTGCCCGGTGTTATCCCGACGGGCGACTGGGGTTATCAGTGGGGCAACGGCCCGATGTGGGACAGCGTGCTGACATTCCTCCCCTATTTCACCTACAAATACCGCGGAGACAAGACAATTCTCAGCGAGAATGCCGACGCAATTCTCCGTTATATCAATTATATTTCCGCTAAGCGCGACGAAAACGGACTTATCGCCATAGGTCTGGGCGACTGGCTTCACCCCAACCGCGGCGCGGGCGAGCCGAAATGTCCGCTTATCGTAAGGGATTCAATCATTTCAATGGCAATCTGCGGCATGGCAGGCTTGATTTTTGCGGAGCTCGGCAAAAAGGCGCAGAGCGATTTTGCGTACGCGCTTCGTGATGAATTCCGCGCGGCGATAAGAGAAAACCTCGTTGATTTCAATAAAATGAGCGTTCTCAGCGACACGCAGACGGCTCTTTCAATGGCGATTTATTTCGGAGTTTTCGACAAGGCCGAAGCAAGCCTTGCGGCAAAGAGGCTCGTTGAAGTTGTTCACGAGGCAAACGACCTGCTCGACGGCGGTTTCCTTTCGGGCAGATACCTGTTCCACGTGCTCAGCGATTACGGCTACGCTGACCTCGCGTATAAAATCATCGTCGGCCCCGATTACCCGTCATACGGCTACTGGTTCCTGAACGGCGCGACCTCGCTGTGGGAGGACTTCTACCCCGAAAAGCGCAATTCAATGAATCACCACTTCTGGGGAGATGTTTCGGCGTGGTTCATAAAGGCGATTACGGGCATTCAGCTCAACCCCGACTGCAAGAACATTAAGCGTATCGACATCAAACCGAATTTCATTGAAAAGCTCAGCTTTGCCGAGGGCTTCCACGACTCACCCGAGGGCAGAATCGCCGTCCGCTGGGATAAGGAAGACGACAAAGCGGTGATAAATATTGAAATTCCCGAAAGCATGAGCGGCAGACTTTACATGCCCGACGGCTGGATTACAGACGAATGTGAGTATCCGTTTGACGGCGTAAACTTCATGAATCTTAAAAGCTCGATGCAGATTAAGCTGATAAAAAAAGAGAGTTTCAGAAAAGCAAACGAAGGAATTACGCCCGTTGACATACATAAAAGAAGATAAAAAATCACCGCTCTCCTGACACGGGAGAGCGGTATTTTTTTATAAAACGCTGACGATTATATTACCTTCATTTTCAAAATATTTTCTGCAAGGTCTTACGATTTTCTTTCCGTTTATCATCACATTTTCAAAGGTAACTTTGACGGAATTTGAGCTGACATAATTCCGCTTCAGCCACTCGGAAATGAGCTTGAAAGTTTTCAGATTTTTAAGACAGGAGCTGTTAATTTTTCTGTCAAAAAACGAGCAAATTTTTTCTTTGAAATTCATGCCGCGGCGCGATGAAATTTTAATTTTTTCTCCGCAGTTTATATTGATATTTCTGAACACAATATTGCTCACATTGCAGTCCGTGATTTCACTGCCGTAAATCATGCAGTAAATCGGTCTGCCCGTGTCGGTGTGAATTTCGATGTTTTCAAAAAGAATGTCGCTCACATTTTTGCCGCCTGTTTCAACGGCAACTGCAAGTGAAGCGGTGCGATCCGTGTCCCAGTTCGCGTTGCGGAAAATCACAGCGCAATCGGTGAAGGTTATACGATAAATATCCCTTTCAACCTCGCCCGTTATGCCGAAGCAGCGTGCCTTATTGCTCCAGCCGATGCAGTTCTTAAAAGTGATGTCGCGGCATTCATAAAACTCGTTTGTCGCCTTGGCGGAAAAGCTGTCGTCGCCGTTCCTGCAAAAGCAATTCTCAACCGTCATGTCAGAGCATCCGCAGATATTTATGCCGTCGCTGTTCGTCCTGTAACCGAAAACGGTTATGCCGCTCACGGTGCAGCTTTCGCACGCGTAGCAGGTTACAGTCCACGAGTTCGGATTGAGGAGAATCAGCCCGTCAATCATGCTGTTTTTGCAGAAATTCACGGTTACGAGGTTGCGCTCACGGCGGTCAATGCGGGTGAAATCAAGCGTGCCGCACCCCGCAATTACGGCGTTTTCCTTGCCGTTCAGCTCCAAAACGGGCGGCAACGCGGCACTTTCGGCGTCCGCGTCGCTTCTGATGTCGGTTTTGTGGCTGAACGAAACAAACGAGCCGCGCTTGAAATAAAGAACACTTTTGTCTGTCGGAATTGTCTCTGCTTCGTAATATCCACTTTCAAAAACGGCAACATTTTCCGCGCCGTATTCTTCACGGTACGCATCAATTTCCGCATCCTCGTCCGTGTTTTCTTTCACAAAAACCGTAACGGCGTACTCCTGCGAGTCGTTGTTGATTAAGAAAGTATATGCGCCTTTTTCTTTTAATTCTGCGGTGATTTTTCTGCCGTCGGTGTCAGCTTTCACGCCGTATTTTTCGGGCAGAACGCACACATTTTTCACTTCGCCCGAAAGAAATTTCAGCTCCACATTGAGCGGTGAATTTTCGTCAGCAAAGATGTACTGAAATGACTGCACCACGCCCCTGTCAAGAACCCAGTCATAAACCGCCGTGGCATAGACGGGAACAAATGTGCCGTTGACATTCATCGACCAGCAAGGCGATATGTAAAGGCTCGTTTCGTCATATCCTCTGTTGGAAATATAATCGTCGCCGCTGCTTATGCGCTCAAGAATTTTTTCGCTGAACTCCGACACCGCCTCGGCAGGATATTTTATGTAGTCAAAATCATTGTTCCCGACAGCCGAAGCGCACGGAGAAACGGCACAAAAAATCATTGAAATTGTTAAAGAAAATATTAAAATTTTTTCAATTGTTTTCATTATGTTTTACCTTAAATTTTCTGCAGAAATTTTTATCGCTTCCATTGCATTTTCCACGCCGAAAACCTCAACGGAAAATCCGCCGTCATAGCCGTTTTCAATAAGTGAATTTCTGATTTTTATTATCGGCATTTCACCTGTTCCCGCGGCGGTGCATTTGTATTTCCCGTCCGTGAAAATTTTGTCTTTACAATGAACATTAACAACTCTTTCGCTGAATTTTTCATAAAGCTCCGTTATGTTTTCGCCGCAGGTTATCGAGTTGCCCGTGTCGGGATTGAAGCCCAGATCGGGAGCTTTCATAAAGAGCCATTCAAGCTCGTACATTCTCTCTGTCAGCGAGCGGTGGGAGTCAAAATTCTCCACGCAGACCTTTACTCCGACAGCTTTGCCATAGCGTGAAAGTGCATCGAGAGCTTCGGCGGTTTTCACGGCAGCAGGGAGCTTCTCAAGTTCCGCAAAAATCTTGTCTTTTGTCTTGGCGTTTTTAAGCTCAGCAACTTCCTCCGCGCTTGGTTTTTCGGGCACGGGCATGGCAACCGCGCCGAGAGTTTTCACAAAGTCAACAATTTTTTTCGCTTCTTCAAGCGCGCCGTCCTGCGTGAAATCCATAAACGCATAGACGCTGTTGACTTTCATAGACGCTTTTTTTACTTCCTCGGGGATACCGTTTTTAATCTGCCGCCAGTCAAAATCGAGGGCGGAAATCCCGCAGCTTTTCGCTTCTTCGAGCAGTTTTTCAACAGATTTTCCGCTCTGCCTTGCCGCGTCAAGAATATTCGGATAAAAAACCGAAAGCGTGTTTTTCATTTATTTCACCGTCCAGTCGTTGAGCCTGCCCGAACCTATATCAAAATGATACTGAACGATGCCTAAATCCATGTCGGTGTAAAAGCCGTTTCCCGCCTCGGATTTCACCTTGCCGTCCTCATAGGAAAAGCGGAACTTCTGCTGATTGACGGCGGTGGGGGCGAGCATAACCGCGTCAATGCCGCTTCGAAACCAGTCGGGAGTGCCGTCGAGCTGAGCGATTTCGCTGACGGGCTTGGATTTGTGCTCCTTGCCCTGAGTCGCGCCGTAGCCGAGAGAAATCACCACATGGAGCTTTTCGCCCTTGTTGAGCTGATAATGCGCCTTGCGCTTGTTGAAGGTGAGCGCAACCCAGCAGGTGTTGAGCCCGAGCATCTGCGCCGCGAGGACAAGCTTTTCGCCATAGTAGCCGACATCTCTGTCTCTTTTCGCGCCGCCCGCGAGGACAAAATAATTCTTAACGCCGCTGAAGCTGCCGTAGTGCGCCATCATGCCCGAAAAGCCCTTCGGCTCGTCGGTAACAAGCTGAAAATGAAGCCCTGTTTCGGCGTTGATTTCGTCAATCAGACGCTGAAGCTCGGCTGTTTTTTCACTCTCAATCGGTTTGTCCGTGTAAGAGCGGACAGAATGACGGGCTTTAATCGCTTCAAAAATATCCATAAAATCTCTCCTTTTGTTTTATTGTTTCCTGCAACTCAATTTTATTCTCAGTTTTAAAAAAAGTCAAGAAAAAGTGCTGTCAATTCCGTTGAAATTCCGTTTCGGAAATGATACAATAATTTCATAAACGCAAAGGAGTAAACTTATGGCAAAGGGCTACACTTTATCATCGGAAAACAGGATAAAAAATCTTGAGCCGCTCCGATTTTCGGCTGACGGGAAGTTCAAAATTCTGCACCTTACCGATATTCACAAGATTCACCCCGACATGGACGACGATGAAGACAGGTCGATTCCTGACAACAAGTCGCTGAACACGCTGAACACGCTGAACACTATCGAAACGGCGATTGAGCTCACTCAGCCCGATTTAGTTATTTTCGGCGGCGACAATGTTGCGGGGCACTGGAAAGAAATGAAGGACGAATATGTGCTGTGGTGCCTTGAGAAAATCATTGAGCCCGTCAGAAAAAGAAACCTGCCCCTTGCGGTGGTTTTCGGCAATCACGACGGGCAGAACGAGCACATCGCTCAGCTTCTCAGCAGAGAAATTCAGATGAGCATTTACATGGGCTACGGCAATTTCCGCGGTTGTTTCAACGAGGCGGAGGTCTATGGCTGCGGCAACTATCATCTGCCTGTTATGAAAAGTACGGGAGATGAGCCTGCGTGGAATATATGGTGCGTTGACTCCAACGATTATCCGCGCAGAGCGGACAGGAGCGTTATATCTTACGACGCTGACTGCGTTCACGCCGACCAGCTCGAATGGTACGAAAGCACCGTTGAAGCCGAAAAGGAAAAATACGGCAGAACAATTCCGTCGGTTGTTTTTCAGCACATGCCTGTCAATCAGGTATTCGATTTCATTGAGGAATGTGATGAAAACGAAAGCGATTACGAGCACGGCGGCAGATTTTTCCGCGCGAAAAGCGGCGCGATGATAGAGGGAAGTCTCAACGAAAATCCGTGTCCGCCGATGAATGACAGAAAAGAGCTTGAAGCGTGGGTGAAATGCGGCGATGTCAGGGCGGCGTTTTTCGGGCACGACCATGTGAACAGCTTCTGCTTTGAGAAGGACGGAATACGCCTTTATCAGACAATCGGCTGCGGATACGAGACCTACGGCGGAAAGCACGGAGGAAGAGTTATCACCCTTTATGAAAACGGCGGATTTGAGACGGAGACCGTCGTTGTTGAGCAAAAATACAAGTGAATTGAGGTAGATTATGCAAAATTTTAAACGAACAAAATTAACCTGCTGTTTCAGTTATGTATCGATGTCGTCGGTGTTCAGCCTGCCGCCGATACTGCTCATGACATTTCATCAGATGTACGGCATTTCATACACGGTGCTCGGCACTCTGCTGTTTCTGAATTTCTGCACTCAGCTTGTAATTGACCTGATTTTTACATTCTTTTCAAAGCATTTCAACATAAAGCTGACAGTAAGAATTATGCCCCTCATCACGGCGGCAGGTCTTGCGATTTACGCGGCTGTTCCGCTTGCCTGCCCCGACAAGGCTATATGGGGACTTGTTATCGGCACGATAATTTTCTCTGTCGCGGCAGGGCTCAGTGAGGTGCTTATAAGCCCGCTGATTGCGGCGATTCCCTCGGAGCATCCCGACAAGGACATGAGCCTGCTCCACTCGCTTTACGGCTGGGGCGTGGTTATTGTTGTAACAATCAGCACGATATATTTAAAGATTTTCGGCACGGAAAACTGGATGTATCTTACATTTTTCTGGGCGGCTCTTCCGATTGTCGCGTCGGTTATGTTTTCGATTTCACCGATTCCCGACCTCAATCTTTCTCAGCCCGAAAACGGCAAAAAAGCCTCGCGAAGCAAGGGCATTTTCATGTGCGCGGTGTGCATTTTCCTCGGAAGCAGCGCGGAGAACAACATGACAAACTGGATTTCGAGCTACATGGAAAAAGGTCTGCTCATTCCGAAAGCTGTCGGCGACATTCTCGGCATGGCGGTTTTCGCTCTGCTGCTCGCGTTCACGAGGTCGCTTTACGCGAAATTCGGCAAAAACATAACCGCCACGCTGTTTTACGGCATGTGCGGCGCGGTTGTTTGCTACCTCGCGGCAGGACTTTGCAAAAATGTTTATATCGGCTTTGCGGCGTGCATTCTCACGGGAATATGCACCTCAATGCTCTGGCCCGGCACGCTGATTATGATGGAGGAAAAGGTGCCGTCCCCGGGTGTAGCGGCGTATGCGCTGATGGCGGCGTGCGGTGATTTAGGCGCAGCGATTGCTCCGCAGATTACGGGAATTATCGTCGATAAATTCGCGGTCAGCTCCTATGCTCAGCAGATTACCGAAAATGTTGACGGCGCGGGACTCAGAGCGGGCATACTTTTCGGCACGATTTTCCCGATACTCGGCGCGATATGGGTGTTCATCATAAGAAAACGCCTACCCGATAAAGAAAAGGCGCCAACTGAAAAGTAAAATAAAATAAAAAAAGCAATTCTGAGATAACGGAAATCCGAAATTTCAGAATTGTTTTTTTAGCTCAATAAACAGGGAGTTAGCGTGCTCCTGCACGAATGAATAATGAATAATTGATGGCGGGACACCCGCACCCGAATTTATGAAATCCCGCACAATCTTCAATTCTCGGCGGTAGGGGCGATTCACGAATCGCCCGTTTTGAAAATTACGGTAATCTCCGTGATTTGCTGATATGAAGCCTCCCTTGGGGGAGGTGGCAAAATCTATGATTTTGACGGTGGGGCTAACCCCCTCAGTCTGCTTCGCAGACAGCTCCCCAAAGGGGCGCCTTTTCTGTGCTTACCGAGAGAAAAAATCAGATAACTGTTAAAGCTCGAGCACAGTGCGGCGAAACAGATAACAGTTACCCCGACTATAAATTCTGA
>JAZUFU010000059.1:0-8770 GCA_045640865.1 Acutalibacteraceae bacterium
CCGCATGGCCCACGGAATTGGCAATTGCGCTGGGAATTACGGGCAAAGAAATCTGCCTACCCGTTCTTCGCGATATGGACAGAAACAGAAGGGACGATTTCCTTGACGACTGCCGCCGCTCCAATCAGATGCAGAGCATAATTGCGGTAAGCCTTTGCGGCAGATTTGCGGATAAAGAAATCGCTGAAGAACTCTGCTCCGTACTCGAGCTGAAAGAATACGAAAAAGAAATATATCACAGGCATATCGAATTCAACTACCGCCTTCAGACATTCGGCGATTTCAATATGATATATTTTCTGTTTCTTTCCTTTGCTCTGTTTTCTCTTAAAGAAATCTGCAAAAAACACAGCGAAATGAAAGCGGAAATTGCGGAAAATGTAAATGATTTTATCAAAAACAAAGATGTAATTTTTGATCGCATTGTGCTGAATAAAAACAGAAAACCGTATTCGGAACAGGTGAATTCGCTCTTTGATTTTGCGGAGCAGTTTCGCGATTCTATTCCTGAATAAAACAAACCGCAGATTCGCGTGAATCTGCGGTTTGTTTTTGGTTGTTCATACATAGTTATTTGTTTTTGTTTTCTATGTTTTCCTGCGCTTTCTTAACTTTATATAATGCTTCAATTGCGCTGCCTGACTTGCTTCTTTCAATCTTCAAAACATAATCGCAATGCTCGCAGGTGATGGAGTCGCTTGATATGATTTCGTAAATAGTGGTTGCTATGAAGCCGCCGCAGTTGGGGCATTTAAATCCTGAACCGTTTGCGCCGTCGGTGCTCTGACCGCCGATAACTTCTTCCATTGCCTTATCGTTAAGCTCTGCCTTTGTGTTTTTCATAATTAAAACCTCCGTAAAGTTCTTTGTTTTTGTCTTACATCTTTTTATACGAAAGATTTGAAAAATGGCTTATAAAAAATTTGAAATTTTTATTTTAATTAAGAGGTGAAATTTCGCGCCCTGCAAAGGCATCTTTCTTTTCGTATTTGTATGCTTCTTCATAAGTCTCTGAATGTTCATAATCATCTGAATCAACAAATCCGATAAATTCTCCGCCGCCTGTTACGGCTTCGAGCTCTGTGTCTTTGACTGCGTTTTTTTCGTCTTTAGTGCTCATAACATTTTCTCCTTTTAATTAAGATTTAAGCTCCCCGATAATTTCATCGGCAGTCGGAGCGGCGTTCATCACATATTTTTCGTCGGGGCGTTTCTCGGGCATTTTTTGTGCGAATACAATAAACATCATGCCGCCGTTTACATTTTCAAGCTCTGTGTCGTTAAGTTCAACCTTTGTGTTTTTCATAATTAAAACCTCCGTAAAATTCTTTGTTTTTGTCTTACATCTCTTTATACGATGGTTTTGAAAAAAGGGCTGATTTTTTTTTGAAAGTATTCTTTAAGCGACTGTTATTGCCTGACATATTCAATTATTACCGCTTCGGGTGCCGCTGATGATTTTATATTAAATCCGTCAGCCAAAGTTTTTCCCGAAACACTTATGCTTTCGGCGGAATCGTCAAACGGGAAAGAAAGTGTATATACGGCATTCGCGTCAACTTCACAGAGCTTTACGGTAAGAGTATTTTCCGCCTTTTTATGCCTGTATGCAAGCACAAGCCCCGCTTCATCTGTGCCGTACTGCATGGCAACCCACGTTTTTTTATCCGTGCTTGCGGCAGGCGTCAGCGGATAGTAATTTTCAATAAGATATGATTTGACGGAATTAAATCTTTTAAGGTGATCCACACATTTTTCGGGATTATCTATTGCAAGCTCGCTGTGCACTTCTCTTATCGGAGTTATGCAGGAGAGATATTCATAATCGCTGTCTG
Organism: Acutalibacteraceae bacterium; assembly: GCA_045640865.1. Taxonomy (GTDB): domain Bacteria; phylum Bacillota; class Clostridia; order Oscillospirales; family Acutalibacteraceae; genus CAG-488. The sequence continues at coordinate 1,836 of JAZUFU010000059.1, forward strand.
CCCATTCATAATCTATGCACGAATAGGGGAGGACAAGCGAAAGACCGTAGCTTTGCACCTGCGCCGATTCCGCCGCGTCGCCGTGTTTTACGCACTGATAATCGCTTCTCCAGAGCGGCACGGAACGGCGCATCATTTCGCAGTCAATTCTTCTGCCGCCCGACGAGCAGTTATCAATTCTGAGGCTGTCAATGCTCGAAAGCATTGTGTCAAGGTAGCGGTAAAGATTGGTTACATAGTGATTTTCCGTTATGCCTCTGCGGTTTTCGCCGTCATTTTTCTGCCAGTATGAAAGCGGTTCTATATTGAAATCCTGCCGCAGCTCGGCAATATTGTTTTCCTTAAAAAAGTTCACCATGTAGTCAATATACCAGTCGCAGCATTCGTCATTCGCAAGGTTGAGCAAATGATTTATTGAACCGTTTGAAATAAGCCAGCCTTTTTCCTTGCACACATCATAGAAAATCGTGCCTTTTCTTACTCTTTCGGGCTCAAACCAGAGCATCGTGTCAATGCCGTTTTCTTTGAGCATATCCGCTACTTCACCGAATCCGTTGGGATACCAGTCCTTTCTCGCCGTCCAGTCGCCTGCGGAATTTCTCCACGATGATGTGGATTTTTTATAGAACCATTTTTCGGCGTCAAACCAGAATGTGTCAATGTATTCGGAAACGCCGCTTGAATTGATTGCATCAAGTGTTTTGCGTACATCGTCAACCGAGCCGCTTGCGCACTGATAAACACGCTGTTCTATGTTCTCATTCACAACGCAGTCCTTTGAATAACTGCGATAGATATTATATCCCTTTGCGGGCTTGCCCGTTTCGTAAAAGCTCAGACTTATAAGAGGTGAGCGGACTTTTTCACCCGAAACAAGATATGCCCTGAAGTTTTCCTGCTTCGCCGAGAAATGAACACCCGATGGATTCTGCTCGAATGATGAGTACCACTGACCTGTCCAGCCGACAGCCGACACAAAACCGAAGCTGTCGCCGTCAACATTGAAATACGGAAGCCACGAGCTGTTTCTGCCTGCGGTCGCATTGAAAACCGCTGCTTCTTCTGAAAGAGCTGTTTTACGGACGGCAAAATCATTCTTTTTATTATTTGAGCCGTACAGGCAATAAACATCAGCTTTTCCTGTTTCAATATCACAGTCAGCCGCATAGAAATCCTCTATTATCGGGGAATTATCCTTGCCCGTGTTTTCGATATATACAGTCCATTCGCAGGTGGCGTAATCCTCAAAAATTGTCGCCTCAACCGTCGCGGTAATATCACTTGTTTTGTGCTTTAGTGTTATCAGAACGGTTTTTCCGCCTTTGCGAACCGCGCCGACTTCACTTTCGTTTCCGACGGAAATATCCCAGTCGGTTATGCTGTCTTTCAAGTGCTTTCCGCCCACGGCAAAATCGTATGCAGGCGTTTTATCGGTAAATATGTTTTCGTTAAACCAGTCGCGGCACAGTTTCTTTTCGGCATCGCTGATTTTTGCTTCGTCCGAGTCTAAAGCCTCAAATGAAAAATCTTTGCTGAAATACATATCGGCTTTCAGATGGTCTGTCAATGTTTTCAGCCACGGAGCATAGAGGTTAAATGATGCAAGCAGAATCAGAATCGCCTGTAAAAAAGACAATAAAGGTTTAAATATTTTCATATGTTTTCCCTTTCTTTTTTAATGTGCTTTTTAACTGCGTTTGAAATCCGCAGATAGTCATTGGTCAGAATGGTGTCAATGCCCATGTCGATATAGCGGCAGGCCTCCTCGGGGTCATCTGCCCAGAAAACATTACAGAGAATGTTGTTTGCATGAGCATAATCAACGGTGTCCTGATTAAAAAACGGTTTAAACAGCTGGACTTTATTCACGCCGAGCTTAACGGCGCGGTCAACCATGCGGTGCATATCGTGTTTTTCGCCGTCCCAGCCGACACAACGCTCAATATCGGGCGCAGCCTCGTGAAATTCCGCAAGGCATTTGTCGGAGGTTGACATCATGTAACAATGGTGTTCACAGCCGTACTGCCTGAGCAGCGCGGCAATGCGTTCATACTGCGGCTCGGGGCTGTTCATGTCCCATATCTTCATGTGAATGTTGAAAATCGCGGTGCAGGCTAATTTTTTCAGAATATCCTCAAATGTGATGATTTCAAGACCTGCAAACTGTTCTGCCGTTTTACATCCGAAATCAAACCGCTTAAGTTCTTCAAGCGTATAATCCCATACATTTCCCGTTCCGTTAGATACGCGGTCAAGACTGGAATCGTGAATGGAAACAAGCTCGCCGTCCTTCGTCGCCCAGAGGTCGAACTCAATTTCATCTGCGCCGAGCGCGACTGCGGCACCGAACGCAGGCATGCTGTTTTCGGGCGCAACGGTGCTGAATCCGCGGTGAGCGCAGATACGGGGATAGGGGAGAGTCTGTTCAGCAGGAATCATCATGCTTCCTGCGGGGCGGTACAGCCACGGTCTTCTGCCTTCTTCAATATATTCATAATGAGCTTTCGGCTTTCCGCGGAAGCCCGCAGGCTTGTAATGCTTTAAGTGAGGGTCAATTTCACAGGTCGCAAAACCTACATCGTTTTTCATGTTTACAAGCATTTCACCATTGGGATTTACCATCATACTGCATCCGCATAATTCGGAATCTGCACCGAGGGATACAGATGAGCGGATAAGATAGGCATTCGTGTTATAGCAGAGAAATTTACCGATAGTTTCCAGTGTGTCATGTGCGTCTGTCCGCTGATGAGAACAGCCGATGATTATGTCAATATTTTCTCTCGCAAGCGCGGCAAATTCTTCATACATGTAAAAATCATAGCAGGTCATGAAGCCGAAACGGATGCCCTCAATTTCAATCGTATAAGGCTTTTCATAAATGTAGCTGTAAGAGCAGTCCATGCCGTTGCCGCCCTGCTCAGGTGTTTTAACCTCCGACGGCGCGGGATGAGCCTTGAAATATTTCCCGACGACATTGCCCTCTCTGTCAAAGGCGTATGTCGTGTTGCGCCAGCCGCTTTCGCTCTTACAGCCGAAGTTTGCGAATACAATCGCATGACAGCGTTTTGCCGTTTCGGAAACTTTTTTATAAATAGCGTCGTTGTACTTTTCAATGGATTTATGAAACTGCTCCGCGTTTTCGGTCGCCGCGGGAATATCGCAGTATTCAGGCAGAACAATCAGATCCATTGAATCGTCGCAGCTGTCAATAATTTTCATCATGCCGTCAAAGCATTCGCTGAGTTTGGTGTGGTCAAAAGAGTAATATGGCTGAATGATGCAGGCTTTCATGTAAAGCGTCCTTTCCGATGTTTCATTGTCTGAATTGTAACACAAATGGCTCGTAAAAAACAAGAATTATTATCGTCTTGATAATCTGTTTCATTGATATAATAAAACCGAGATGATAACAGTTTGCTTGTTTTTTGATTCAGAATGATATATAATTAAAATAATAAAAAAGCATTTCAATACAGGAGGCGGTCTGATGGTACAGAAATATTTTGCAGGCACTTTTAATCAAAGGGTACGCACCTTTTACGGTCGGGATGAGGGACTTGAGGGAAATGTGAAAAACCTCTGCGCTCTGCCCGAAGGCTTGCTTGCGGTAACAGACAAAGGCATATTTTTGCTTGATAACGGTGCATTTCAGAGAATAAGCACCGAAACCGCAACAGGTACATACATCTGCGGGGATAAAACATATATCTGCCGTGAAAACCTGCTGTATGAATTAAAAGATAACAGCCTTGCTGAGGCAGGCGAGTTTGACAGCAGAATAATCGGCGTTGCTTCCGATAATATGAATGTCTGGCTGGCAACGGCTGACCGTCTTTATAAATCTGACGGTGAAAAATTTGTTTTCTATTCCAACAATGACCGCCGCGGTATGCGCCTCATGACTGCTTTCGGAAACGGCAGAGTTTATCAGTCCGACGGCAGAAATTTAGCAGGGTTATGGGGCAAGCGTCCCCGTTGGGGCTTCATTTCGAGCGAAACCTCAGGTTTGCCGGGCTGTTCAATTACCGCGCTCCACGCTGACGGCATAGGCTCGTTGTGGCTTGGTACGGACAAAGGCGCATATATTTTTGACGGCAAAAGCTCATGGTTCGGTCATGACGAGCTTGATTTTCTGCCTGCCGAGGCTGTTAACGCGCTGTGCCTTGATGAACAGAGCGGCAAGGTCTTTTTCGGCACAGACGGCGGTCTGTATGTAATCAGCAGTACCAGGCGCAGTTTTCTTACAGGCGGACGCTGGCTGCCAAGTCCGCGCGTTATCTGCCTTGCCTGCGACGGCAAGGGCGGAGTGTGGGCAGGCACCGAAAACGGAATAGCGCACCTTGAAATGATTCCCATGACTCTTGAAGAAAAGGCGGCTCATTTTGAAAAGCTTGCCGACAAATACCATAAACGCGAGGATTATTTTGTTCCTCGTGCGCTGACTGAACAGGGGAATATTGAAAGCGGAGCACCGCAGATAACCGATAATGACGGCCTTTGGACGGCTAACTACATTGTAAGCGAGGCGTGCCGTTATGCGGTTACGGGTGCGGAAGACGCACGAAATAAAGCACGGGCTTCGTTTAATGCGTTAATCAGACTGCACGATGTAACAGGCATACCGGGCTTTCCTGCCAGAGCATACCGCAGACCGGGCGAACCGGGTTACGGCAACGGCCACCCTGAGTGGCATCTGACAACTGATGAGAAAGGGGAGCTTGAATGGCTCGGAGAAACTTCAAGCGACGAAATAATGGGCCATTTCTTCGGTCTGTCATATTACCGCGACCTCGTTGCCGATGAAAAAGAAAAAGAGCTTATTGCGCAAAAGATTAAGGCCATGACTGACCACATAATTGCGCACAACTATACGGTCTGCGACATTGACGGTCTGCCCACAACATGGGGACGCTGGTCTCCCGAGCTGCTTAACAGGGACGATATGTGGTGCTGGGAAAGAGGCGTTAATTCGCTTGAACTGCTCACCATTCTCAAAACCGCGTTTGTTGTTACGAATGACAGAAAATATGACGATTTGTATTACAGCTTCATTGAGAATGAAAAATATGCCATTAACAGCGCGCGGCACAAAATGCGGGACGGCCACAGCTGTCATGTTGATGACCACTTGAGTACCTATGTTACACTGACCATTCTCAGGTATGAAAAAAATCCCGCCGTTCTGCGCTATCTGCTGGCAGGACTCAAGGATTTCTGGAATTATGAAAGAATTGAAAGATGTCCTTACTGGAGCGTGCTTTTCGGCGCGTTTTCAGATGAGTGCTGCGAGATTGACCGCGCTGTACAATCCCTTAAGGAGCTTCCGCTTGATTTGATAAATTATCCCGTTAAAAACAGCTTCCGCGAGCTTGAATGGACTGATGATGCCGTGGAATACGGCGGCGTGCGTCAGCTTAAGGAGCCGCTTGCATACGACGAAAAGCCTGTAAACGGCTACGACTGCAACCCGTTTATTGCCGACGGCGGCAATGCCCTTGAGGCGGCAGAGCCGACAATTTTCCTGCTTCCCTACTGGCTCGGCAGATATTTCGGCTTGCTCGGGGATTGATTTCTGAAACAAGGGTGATAAATAAAACGGCCTGCCGAGGCAATTACACCGCGGCAGGCAATTTCTTTTATCTGATTTAAAAAGACAAAACTGACAGTTATTTACTGCGTGTATCCATGTAATCTTTAAGCAGAGAGCACCAGTCGGTCTGAATAATATCCGCCTTTTTGTCAATGAGCCAACCCCACGCCTTGTCCATGTCCTCGGATATTGCGCAGTCGTCATTATGTCCTGCGGTAAGAACCACTTTATAATCATAGACTATGGAGTTGACAAAAATCACTCTGCCCTTATTGTGCATGGACTCTATGTATTCATCGGATATAACAGGGTCGCTCTCTTTATCAAAAAGAATCTCAGCACCGACGCAGTTTATTCCTTGCTCAACAAGGCTGTCGGTTATCTTATCCTCAGCTCTGATAACGGGGAGATACATGAAATCCGCGGCGTACTTTTTGATGTCGCTTATATAATTATCCTTTATACCTGTTTTAACAATGACCTGCTTTTCAACTCCGCATTTTCTGATTACTGCGCTTATGCCTTCAATGTCAATCCAGAATTTATCGACATTGATATAACATTTGCCTTTGAGAAAGTCAAGAACATCCTCTAATTTATCCACGCCGAACTGAGTTTCGGTATCGTCAAAATTGAAAAATCTGAGTTTGCCTACTCCCTTTGAAGTAAGATTCGGAATCTTACTGCGGGTTTTCATGTGAGGAATTTCCATGCCCGGGTGAAAGACAAAAAATTCTCCGTCCTTTGCCTTGGAAACATCAAGCTCTATCATCTCCGCGCCCTGATACAGTGCCGCCTTAAAAGCAGGAAGAGTATTGCAGGGAATATTTCCTCCGCTTATTCCCCTGTGTGCGCAGATAATGGGCTTCTCTCTTGTATTTTCAAAAATTGTTTTATTAAAATCAATCATAACTTTTCCTGTTCCTTTCGATTTTTTATTATATTAACACTTGAAAATAATCAGGTCAACATCTTAAAACAATATTATATTTTAATCATAATCATTGGTGCTTCCCCACAAAGGATAATTCTGAAGCGCGTACCATGAATCGACATAGTGAACCGCGTAGCCATAGCTTTCTCCCGCCATTTCCTTGCGGATTTTTCTGTTCACCTTTGAAAGTCTTCTTATAAGCACTCTTTTGCCTTCTTCATAAAATGTCTCGTTCCTGTTGGGAATCTGACTCGCTTCCACGCACAGAGACACCTTTGTGTGATGCTTTTTGGCGTATGATATTTCGTCCTTTGTCATTCTGATGATTCTGTCCGCGTCTTCGTTGTATGACATGATGTTGATTGAATCGCAGACTTCAAAAAACAGTTCGCAGAGGTTTTTCTCCTC
>JAZUFU010000060.1:0-4668 GCA_045640865.1 Acutalibacteraceae bacterium
ATTACAGCTATCCCCACACTCGCTCTTATCATCATATTCCTTGTTCTTGACCTTGCCTGCGTTTCAGTTGGTTCAACACTCTGGAAAAAGGCTAACCGCATTGACCCCGCTTCCGAAGCCAACAAAGTTAAGTTCTGGCTGTGGAACAACATGGGCCTCATCGTTTCCGCTTTCGCATTTATCCCCTTTGTTATCCTTGCGCTCACAAACAAGAACGCTGACAAGAAAACAAAGACTATTGCTACAGTTGTTGCAATCATCGCTCTTCTCATCGGCGGCCTTGTAAGCTATGACTGGAACCCCATTTCAGCAGAGCAGAAAGCAGAAGCTGTTGAAGCACTTGCTGACACAGATGTTTACTGGTCTCCTTTCGGCACAGTTTATCACACAGACGAAAACTGCAGTCATCTTAACCACAGCGACAGCCTTACAGTAGGCACAGCTCAGCAGGCTATCGAGGCTAACAAGACTCGTCTTTGCAAGACCTGCGCGGCAAAACAGGGCATTGAGATTTCTTCAACAGAAAAAGGCGAAGTTACTGACATTCTCCCCGCTGCTGACGATGCAGAAGAAGAACTTCCCGTTGTTGACGCAAACGAAGCAGAAGAAGAATTACCCGTAATCGAAAACGCGGAATAATATCTGAATAAACAAATTTTGGAGAATCCGAAAGGGTTCTCCTTTTTTTATTTAAAACGGACATAATATTACGGGTGATTTTTTTGCTTGTAACTCTTGTTCGCGGTCTGATTCTTTACATTTTCATCATAATCTGCATGCGTTTTATGGGCAAGCGGCAGTTGGGTGAATTACAGCCAACGGAGCTTGTTATCACGATTCTGCTCTCGGAAATCGCGTCAATTCCCATGGAAAACAACGATGTGCCGATGATAAACTCGATTTTTGCCGCGCTTCTGCTTGTGTGCCTTGAAATTATCAACTCGGTCATCATCATGAAAAGCACGAAGATACGCTATCTGCTACAGGGCAGGCCCGCGGTTGTGATAAATGACGGCGTACTCGACCAGAAAAAACTTAAAGCTCTGCGCTTCACCGCCGACGATATTCTTGACCAGCTTAGGCAGAAAGATATTTTTGAAATAAGTCAGGTGCAATACGCGGTTGTGGAAACAAACGGAAGCCTCAGCGTGATGAAAAAACAGCAGTACGACTCCCCTGTCAACGAGGATTTCGGCATAAAAAGCAGTCCGCAGGGAATACCCGTGCTCGTGATAAATGACGGGAAATATATTGAGTCGGCGATCAGGGACTCGGGCTTTGAGATGAAAGCGATTGAAAAAATCCTCAGAAAGGAAAAAGTCGAGGTGAGGGATATAATTATCCTCCTGCTCGACAAATACAACAACTACACTTTGATAAAGAAGGAAAAATCTTGAAAAGATTTTGCTGTGCGCTGATAACGCTCGCGATTACGGTTTCCTGCGCCGCCGTGCTCAACGGAAAAATCATAAAATCTGCCGACGAAATTACACAAAAAATTGATGCGGAAGAAAGCGAAAAAATTTCAGAATTATGGGAAGAAAACAGGCTGATTTTTTCTCTGCTTCTGCCGCAGGAAAAGACGGAAAAAATCAACATTATTATTGAAGAAATAGAGAGTAAAAATGCTCCCTCGGCAGAGCTGAGAGAGCTGAAAAATTTAATGGAAGGAATCAATGATTCTTTTAAATTAAATCTGCAAAATATTCTGTGATTAGCGAAGCCCTGTTTCATCGAAGCGGTCATAGTCTGATTTATCGGACTGCGCAACGCCTTTGAGTCTGTATCTTATGCTTCCTCTGCTTTTGAAAAGCGTTGACAGAAGCCTGCGCACCCAGTAAAACGGCAGAAGGAACGGACACTTTTGAAGAAACGGATAACGCGCCTGCATATAATTCATATCGGGAAAAACAGTGCGTAAAATGTAACGGAAACGGCTCTGATTTTCTTCTTTATTCAACAGAAAAGCGTTAAGCTCGTGATTGTCGATATTGCCGTAAACGCCGCCCGAAATGATGTACTCCCCTACCGAATCAAACTCGCCGCTGAATCTGCCCGAGAACCATTCGTAAGAGAGATTTCTGATTTTTTCTTCAAACTTTTTGAGCCCAATTTTTGAAAGCTCCGCCGAAATATAATCACGGTTAAGCTCATTTTCATAAACTGAATTGTAGATATAAATATCGCAGACCGAACGGATGCCCGTACCCGAAATTTTATAATGCTTCGCCATGTGAGCGACGAGGAAAATATAAAAATCATCCTTTGAAAGCTCATATTTATATTTAAAACCGTCTTTGGGCTTTGCTCTGTCAAAACCGACGCCGAAATAATCGTATAAATCGGTCAGACTTTCGTCAATGAGGGAGTTGTGAAGCTCGACATAAAGGGAGTCGCCTTTTTTGAAAATATCGTGCAGGAACGCCTCGCCGTGAAGTTTAAACCCGTGGTTGAGAATAACCTCTGACGCTTTATCTCTGTTTTTGCCTACAAGAATATCTACATCACCCATTGAACGCTGAAAAGGCTGAGGATAAAGGTCTTTTATGACGTAGCCTTTCATAATCATGTGCGGAATTTCATTCTCTTCAAATGCGTCGGAAAGAAGCTCGATTTCAACATCGCGCTGAGCCTCTTTGACCATGGCAAGCATCACATTATCGCTGAAAGTTTTGCTGATTTTTTCGGGCAGAATTTCACCCGATTGTGCAAAGGCACAGGAGACGGTGTTGAGAATTTTGTGCTTCGAGCAGAACTCAACAAATCCCTGCCAGTCATAGTCCGCGCAGAAATCCGTAAAGCTTTTATTATTAAAAACAGCCGCGGCAGCTCTTATTGCAAGAGCGGCAAAGCCGATAGTTTTTTCTTTTTCACTGCTCAAAATCAGCTCCCCTTTCTGAGAATATTTTATAATAAAATTTCAAAAAAGTAAACTCTATTTTATAAAAAAGTATTGACTAAATCGGTTTGAAAATGTAAAATTATTTTATAAAATTATTGTGAGGTGAATTTCTTGAACGGCGACGACAGTCATGTGCGATTATGCACTTTAAAAAAACAGAAAAGCAAAAGTGATTGGGCTGTTCAGGGAATTTAAACATATTCCTCTGTTCTTTGTTTTCGCGCCCTTTCCTTTTGCGGAAAGGGTATTTTTTATGGACAACAAAGCGATTACAGAAATTATTACAAAAATGCTGACCAACAACAAGTTTTCCGCACTCAAGGAACTTCTGACGGAAATGAATGTTGTTGACATTGCGCAGGCAATTGAAGACACTGAGCTGCCCGAAAATCAGGTGCGTATTTTCCGCTTGCTTTCAAAGGATTTTTCCGCGCAGGTTTTCTCTTATCTTGACTCGGATTCTCAGAGCGCGATTGTCGATGCGATAACTAACACCGAAATCAAGCATCTTATGGACGAAATGTTTGTCGATGACGCGGTTGACTTTCTTGAGGAAGTTCCCGCAAACATCGTTACGCGAGTGCTCGCTCACACCAATCCCGAAACGCGTGATCTGATTAACAGATTTCTTAATTATCCCGAGAATTCCGCGGGCAGTATCATGACGATTGAAATGGTGTCTTTCCCTCAGTCATACACAGTTGACATGGCTGTTGCTGAAATCAGAAGAACCGCTCTCGACAAAGAGACGATTTACACCTGCTACTGCACCGATTCTCAGCGGAAATTAGTCGGCGCCGTTCCGCTCAGAAGGCTCATTGTTTCGCCCGGTGAATCTGAGATTAAAGACATAATGTACGACGACGACCAGCTGATTTTTGTCAACACGCTTGACGACCAGGAAACCGTTGCTTCTCTTGCGAGAAAATACGACCTGCTTTCCGTTCCCGTTGTTGATAACGAGCAGAGACTTGTCGGCATCATCACAATTGACGACATCGTTGATGTTATCGAAGACGAGAACACCGAGGACTTTGAAAAGATGGCTTTGCTTCTTCCCTCGGAGGACGAATACCTCAAAACGGGCGTTTTCACGCTAACCAAAAACCGAATTGTTTGGCTTCTCGTGCTTATGGTTTCTGCAACATTCACGGGGCAGATTATCGAGGGCTTTGAGGATAAGCTTTCGGCTATCGCAGGTCTCACCGCGTCAATTCCCATGCTTATGGATACAGGCGGAAACTCGGGCAACCAGGTCTCGACACTTATTATCCGCGGACTTGCCCTCGGCGACATCAAGGTTAAGGACTATTTCAAGGTTCTGTGGAAAGAAATCAGAGTTGCGCTCCTTTGCGGCATTGCGCTTGCGGTTGTGAATTTTGCGAGAATGTTTATCATCAGAGCCGTTACGGGCGGCGACACCGCAACACCTGTTTTCATTGTTGTATGTCTTTCGATGCTCTGCGCGGTTATCGTGGCAAAGATGATAGGCGCGTCGCTCCCGATGCTTGCGAAAATCCTGCATCTCGACCCCGCGCTTATGGCAGGCCCGATGATTACGACAATCGTCGATGCGCTCACACTTCTTATTTACTTCGGATTTGCTAGTCTTATACTGACAGTATAACTTACAGAAATCAGGGTTGCCGCCTTAGGTACAGTCTCGCAAGGATACTTTTGTTTTTGACGGATAATTTTCCCGAATACTGCATCAAATCCGCATCCGAATACGCCAGTATGCGTGATGCGGATTTTCTTTGTCTTCA
>JAZUFU010000061.1:0-66951 GCA_045640865.1 Acutalibacteraceae bacterium
TTGACCTTTCCACGGGTATTGTGAAGTTTGTCAACGCGGGGCATAATCCGCCGCTTATACGCCGTAAGGACGGCAATTTTGAGTATCTCAGAAGCAAGCACGGCTTTATCCTTGCAGGCATGGAAGATGTTCAGTACAAAACGCAGGAGCTGACGCTTTCAAAGGGAGATATTATTTTCCTATACACCGACGGCGTAACCGAAGCGACTAACAAAAACAACGAGCTTTACGGCGAGGAAAGGCTGCTGAACGCGCTGAATTCAAGAGAATTCGACGCCATGAGCGAGATTTGCGACTTTGTTAAAGAAGATGTTGACGCCTTTGCTGACGGCGCGCCTCAGTTTGACGACATTACAATGGTTGCGCTGAAGTTTATCGGCTTCCCGAGTATTTCTTTTGAAAACGCTGTCATGGGCGATATTACGGCGGTTACAGATTTCATTGAGCGTGAGCTTGAGAAGTTGGACTGCCCGATGAAAACCGTTATGCAGATTGATGTTGCGGCGGACGAAATTTTCAGCAACATTATTAACTACGGTTATCCCGACAGCTCGGGCAAGGTAACCGTAAAGTTCATTTACCACCATTCCGCGAGGGCGGTTTATATCCGCTTTGAGGACGAGGGAATACCGTATAATCCGCTGACGAAGGACGACCCCGATATAACTCTTTCGGCGGACGAGCGGTCAATTGGCGGTCTCGGCGTTTTCGTTGTCAAGAAAACAATGGACGACATGAAATATAAATACGAGAACGGCAAAAACATTCTCACGATTAAAAAGTTTATATAAAAACAAGCGGCTTCCATAAAAAAGAAGCCGCATTTATTTATGTATCTGCTTTAGCCGTGTCTGGCTGTATAACCGATATGTTCTTTTTTGTTTCGATATGGTCGTAATATTTTTTATATCTTACCGCAACATTAACATTGGTGTGGCAGACAGGGCAGCGATATACCGCTCTGAAAAACTGATTTGAATAACGCCAGCCTTTGACAAGCTTGCCCTTTGAGCCGCAGGTTTCGCATGTGTAGTTCAAAAGAGACTTGTCTATGCTCGGGTTGTTCAGCGAGCTTATCGCGTAAGGCTTGAAAGCGAGTCTGCCGTAAAATCCGTTGTCGCAGGGAACGATAATCGGATTGAATTTCTCTTTGTCAAACACCTTTAAGAAGCACTCGGCGGTGAGCTTGCTGTCGTCCAGCGCCCTGTGGTGCGAGTATTTCGATTCGTCGATTTCAAGCATTTCCGCCGCGGCGGAAAGACCGAGCTGGTGCGATGCGGACACGCCGAGAACACGCTGAATATAGCTCTGAACATCAACATAATTTGTAAGGAACGGTATGGTACTTATTCCGTTGAAATACTTGAAATTCTCGATAAGCACACGGATGTCGCTGTCTCCGTAGGTGAGAATAACATTTTCACGGCTGCCTATCCAGTCGCGGAATATGCTCATGGCCTTTGTGAAAACTATTCCGTTTTTTATGTCTTCATTTGAAATGTTTGTGAGCCTTTTTATGTTCCCTCTGAGCTTTTTGCCGACTTGAGCTTTAATAAAGCACGAAAACTGGTCGATTTCCTTTAGATTTTCGTCGAGCATAACCGCGCCGATTTCAATGATTTCATTGAAAAATCCTTTGGTTCTTCGCGCGTATGCGTTGTTCCACTCGAGGTCAAGAATAATATAACGCAAAATAAATCACCTTAACCGTAAATAAAATTAAAAACATTTGACTTGTTTGTTTCCAGGTTCGGCACAAGAGCCGCCTGACCTGAAATCATCTGAGACGAATATGTGCCGTTTGCGGGTACCTGAAGCTGCTCAATATCATACTGAATATATCTCAGCGCGGAGAACGCAAGGCTTGTCATGTCCTTCTGAGAAATATCGGTTGTGATAAGCGGCATAATATCCGAAAGCATTGATGCAAGCTCGAGCGGATTTGTCTTTTTCGCTTTCTCAATTATCGCCGTCATAACCTTTCTCTGTCTCTGCGTGCGGTTGAAGTCAGAGTCAAGCTTTCTTATTCTCGAGTAAATAAGAGCATATTCGCCGCTGAGAGTGTTTGTGCCTGCGGGAACTTTAACTCTCGTATGACTTCTGAGGAAAGCTGCTTCGTTCTCTGTTATGTCAACGGTAACGCCGCCGAGGGAGTCAATAATCTGCTCAAACATATCAAAATCAACGAGAACAAAATGGTCGATGCCGATTTTGAAGTTTGACTCAATCGTGTCAATTGTGAGCTGTGCTCCGCCGTAGGCGTACGCAGCGTTGAGCTTCGCGTTGTAGTGATTGGGAATACTTACCCACATATCGCGCATGAATGATGTGAGCTTAAGTGCTCTGTTTCTTGTGTCGATTGACAGGAGCATCATGGAGTCAGAGCGGGAAACGCCGCCCTCCGCCTTATCAAGACCGATGAGCAGGATATTTTTAACATAAGTGCTGCCCGCAACCTCGGAAGTGTAGTGCTTTTCAAGCTCCGCTTTCTGAACCTTGCCCGAGAGGGCGAAAATATAGCCGTAAATACTTGCAACTGCAAGAGCGACAACAAGCAGAATGCAGATAAAAGCTGTTGAACAGCCGCAGCCGCTTTTTTCTACTTTCTTTTCGGGAGGGAGATGATTCGCAACCGACTGCTCGGCTTCTCTGCGCTCTTTTTCTTTCATGGCCTGATATGCGTTATGGTCGTAACGCTCCTCCTTGGGAAGTCTCTGATTTTTACTTATGGGAATATCCGCCGCGCCTTTTCTGCCAGAATAGTATGAGTTTTGGTTATAGGAGTCGATAACGTCTTTAACGGGAATGTTTACGCGGTAATTATCTGCTGATGTGTCGGGATGTGTCTGATTGTAGGTATCAAGGTCGGAAAAAAATCCGTCCTGAGCGTTTTCGTTTTTCGCGTCTTGTCTGCCCATTCGTATTCTCCTTTGCATTATTTCATTATATTTTACATCATATTGTTTTTTTCTACAAGAGATAAATGTAAAATAATTGTAATATTTTTGTCTTGAATATGTGAACACGATGTGATAAACTATAAAAAAACGGTGGAAGTGATTTTATGGCAAGGCTTAATTTAAAGGCTTATAAAATTTCAAATATAAATTTCAGAAACACACTTGTCAACGGAACGAAGCTGGAGCTGAGCAACAGCTACGCTTACAATGTGAAATACGCCAAGAACAATATCTGCGAGGGCATACTCAAAATTGAGATTAAAGACAAGGGCGGCAACGAGAATTTTCACATAGAAATGACCGTTCAGGGCATTTTCGAGTCGGACGGCTCAATGGAGCGCGAACAGCTTCATGTTGCGACCTTCAAGGAGCTTTTCCCATACGCGAGAGTGTTTGTTTCCAATCTTACGGTGAACGCGGGCATGCCGCCGATAACAATTCCGCCCATTGATATGGACAAGCAGGAGATTTACAGAATAGATATGAACCCCGATTTGAGAAAATAAAACGCGCAGGTTGACAAAGTGTCAGCCTGCTTTTTCTTTCATATAATGTAACGGTGATTGAATGAAAAAAGACAAAAGAGCCGTTATATATATTCTCGCCGTCCTGCTGATTTTCGCGGTTGCGTCGATTGTTTTTATTGAGTTTCGGATGAAAGCCGTCCGAAGTGAGATTTCGGAATTCACCGCGCGCAACGCCGCCGCGGGCGCGATACTGAACGGGGTAGAGGAGTCGCTTAAAAACACTGAGCTTATCTACTCCGATATTGTGGAGATACATACCGATGAAAACGGAAGTGTAAAGTCAATTCAGACGGACACGGCGAAGTTGAACACCGTTTCAAACGCAGTAAACAGAAATGTTGATAAAAGAATAAGTGAAATGAAAAGTGTCCCCGTGAAAATTCCTCTGTCGTCTTTTTTCGGGGATGAAATTCTGTCGGGGCTCGGGCCTGCGATTACATTTTATGTTACGATGACAGGCTCGGCATCGACAAAATTTGAGAATATTTTTGACAGCACGGGCGTCAATCAGACGCGGCATCAGATAATGCTGAATGTTTCGGCGGAGATTTATGTGATTTTCGGCAGAAAAATCGAAAAATATGATGTAAAAAGCAATGTATGCGTCGCCGAAAGTATAATCGTCGGCACACCGCCCGAGGCACTCGCTGAGATTACAAAATAATGCGGAGTACAGATTAACCGCACTCCGCAGATGATATTAAACTTTTAAAATATAATCTTCTTTTCTCGGTCTTGCTTCGGGATGCTCACAGTCGGGATAGCCGAGAATGCAGTTGCCTATGCCGACATAATTATCGCCGAGTCCCCATTTTTTCATAAGATTCTTGCCCTCGTCCGTCTCAAAGGTTTGCCTTGCTCTGTGAATCCAGCATGAACCGAGACCGACAGCGTGAGCCGCAAGCATAAGCGAGCCTAAAACAAGCGAGCCATCCTCAAGGTGGGTGCTGACATTTTTATCTGAGAATACGATAACAACTGTCGGAGCGCCGTAAAACGGGTCTGCGTCGGGGCTTCCCATGATTTCGGCGTTGAGTTTTCTAAGCGTTTCGATTGTTTCTTTATCCTGCACAACAACCATTTTAGGCGCCTGCATATTTCTGCCTGTCGGGGTGTAGGTCGCCGCTTCAAGCACCGTGTCAAGCTCAGCGTCGCTTATCTGCTCAGCCTTGTATTTACGGCAGCTTCTCCTCTCTTTGATTCCGTCAAGAATTTCTTTATTCATCAGCCGTTTCCTCCTGCGGGGAAGTAAGGTCTGAGTGCGCCCGCAACAGAGCTTATGGGCATTGTCTGAAGAACTACCTTACCGGGGCCCGTGATAACCGTGTTGAAAAGTCCCTCGCCGCCGAGGAGCTTGTTCTTAAGACCGGGTACGGACTGAATATCCATTTTGCAGGTTGCGTCCATAACCGCAAGGTAGCCTGTGTCAACAACGATTGACTGACCTGCCGCAAGCTCATATTCGCAGGCATAGCCGTCTATCTCAACAAAAACAATGCCGTTTCCCGAAACCTTCTGCATGATGAAGCCTTCGCCGCCGAAAAGACCCGAAGCAAACTTCTTCTGGAAGAATGTTGAAAGATTTACGCCTGCCTCAGCCGCGAGAAAACCGCTTTTCTGAACGATAAGAGGTTTGTCGGGTGTAACCTCAAAGGCTTTGATTGAGCCGGGGAAGCTTGACGCAAATGTAATCTGACCGGGGCCTCCCTGTGCGGTGTATCTGTTCTGGAATATTGATTCGCCCGAGAACATTCTGCCAAGAGCCTTGCCGATTCCGCCGCCGGCGCTTGTTTCCATTTTCATGTTGGGGGACATCCAGCTCATTGAGCCTTTTTCTGTGATGAGTGTTTCACCCTGCTGAACGTCGCAGATAACTGCGCTCAAAGGTTCTCCTACTATTCTGTACTGCATAAAAATCCTCCTTGATTTTTTTATATTATAACGCATATAGCTGTTACAATTCGGTTGATTAAGTTTGTCTGTCTGCCGACGGACTGAATTGATGTGCCCTTGAATACCTTGCCGCCCGTAACCTTGCCCTGCAGGCGGTTGAGCTCGCGCAGGTTCTTCACATCTTCACGAAGCTGTGAATTTTCGCGTTCCAGCTGACGGTTTATTTTTTCATATTCCTTGCGGAGCTGAATATCGCGGTCGGAAAATTTCACTTGACTTTTTGGTAAATTTGATATAGAATCATTTACAGTATCAGCGGATTTGAATGCCGTTTGCTTGACTTTATTGTCATCGGCGGAGGTTAATTCGTTGATATTTTCTTTTATATCAACATAATGAACCCAAAACTTATTTGATACCGATGATTTTTTTATTGCCAATCTTACATTAACATCTATGTTTCCAATTTTTGCTATTCCTTCAATATACGCAAATTTTATATTTTTTGCTCCATGAATATTTTTAACATCATCCGATATAATTGTTCCCGTTCTGATAACTTCGGGAACAGTTTTTATTGTGAGCAATTTGGCTAGTTTTAAAAACTTGGAATTATGAGCGTAATTGTTTTTGTTGAATGTTTCATTTATTCCGCTTTGATTGATTGTAATAATCATACCAGAAGCATAATTGGTTTCTGTTCTGCTTATTCCGTCAGGATTTGTGAAAAAGCCCTCTCTGCGCAGTGTTTTATTTACTTGTTTCTGTATGTGAATATAATCATTGAGTTTTTTAATATTGTATTCTGATTTTATTCTTTCTTCGTTGGAAAGAACATCATCTCTTGTTGAATATCTTATATCCTCATTCTCGGTTGGTGCGGTGTTGCTGATGAGCTTTATCTGATTTGAATTAAACGCGATATACTCTTCATCACCGTTGTTTACACCGTCATAACCGAGGCTTTCAAGATATTCTCTTGCCTTAATTCCTGCATAATTCTGACCTTTGAATTTATTTAGAGCTTTGTATGCAACGCCCTCGGGTGCAGGATTTGTAATGTTAAGATAATAGCTTTTTACATTACTGCCGTATCCCTGCGCGTCAAGCTCCCACGGAGAGAAGAACATTCCCTGAATATCCATATTCGCTCTGCCTTTGGTTTTATCAAAGACTGTGAAATCCGAATCCGTTCCGTGATAAACAACAAGCAGATTCCCGTCAGCATCTCTTACCTTGCTGTCCTTAAAATATTCCGCCTGCTGAGGCGTGAGCTGATTGCCTGCGCTGTCGCGGTCTGAAAATTTTTGTTGACTTTTAGATGAATTTGATGTAGAATCGTTCTCAGAGGGTGTCTCTGCTTCGACCGCCGCACTTGGCGAACTCTTGTCGACATTGACTCCCTCTTTTATATTTACATTTATTGCGTACAAGATGTTTCTTCCGTCAGCAGCTCTTGCGATTTTTAAGTATGCGGGATAAATTGTGTCGTTTGACAAAATGTAACAAAGCTTTGTTGCCCATCCGTTTTTATCTAACCAGCCGTGGCTGTTCTCTGTTGAAATACCATTTTCGGCATCTGTAGATATTTTCAAAGAATCTGAAATGTTTACAATAACTGACTTTCGATAATCACCAGACATATATTTTAATTCGCCCAAATCCGGGCGACTTTTTTTGTCTTTGCGCACTTTATCATTCTTATTTGCAAACATTATAAACTCTTTTTCGCCGTCAATATCTGTAACTCCGATTATCTGACCAGCCATTCTGTCAATAAATCTTTCGTATCGTCTGACGTTGATATTTTTTTGAGTAAAGTCATCGTCAATATCAATTACATAGTCATACACTTTGCCGTTGACATCGGTTACTGATTCACGAATCAAATACTTCGTACCGCCATCTTCGGCGGTATTTTTTATGCTTTCTGTTTCGGTGCGGTTGCCTATCTCGTTCAATCCCTCGGCAAAGAGCTGAGTAAGGCGGTCAACATTATCCGTCAGAGCGTCAAAGTATTTCATAGCCTCACTCTGCGCGTTCATACGGGCGTAATCCTTTTTAGCCGCCGTATTTTATAAATCCAGCTTTAAATCGTTTTCTTTGATTGTGCCGAGCTTTCGCATGATTCCGCAGAAAATAACGCTGAGAATTGCGGGGAGCACGAAGCAGATAAGCACAAGACCGATGACATCAAAGGCGGTTATCGCTTCTTTCGCTCCGCTTGAAATATCACTCAGCCACCCTGTATATACACCAATCTGACCGACAAGTCCGCACGTGCCCATGCCCGAGGATATTGCCGTGCCGTTCATTTCCATTCTGAAAATGCAGGTGGCAACAGGACCTGTTATCGCTGAAGCAAGGGTAGGGGGAAGCCAAATCCACGGATTTTTGACTATGTTGCTCATCTGAAGCATGCTCGTGCCGAGTCCCTGAGCGACAAGACCGCCCCAGCGGTTCTCTTTAAAGCTCATGACGGCGAAGCCTATCATCTGAGCGCAGCAGCCTGCGACAGCCGCTCCGCCTGCAAGCCCCGTCAGATTAAGCGCGGCGCATATGGCGGCGCTGCTTATGGGGAGGGTAAGAGCGATGCCGACAATAACGGAAATCAAAATTCCCATGACAAGCGGCTGCTGCTCGGTTGCCCACATTATCGCCGTGCCGACGGCGCTTGCCGCCTTGCCGATATACGGTGCGACAAAGTGAGAGAGAAGTCCGCCCGAAAGAATGACCGTCAGTGGAGTAACGATAATGTCGATTTTTGTCTCCTTGCTCACGAGCTTTCCGAGCTCCGCCGAAAACGCAGCAATGAGAAGCACCGCAAGAGGGCCGCCTGCTCCGCCTGCCGAGTTAGCCGCCCAGCCGACGGTTATGAGAGAAAACAGCACGAGCGGCGGTGCTTTGAGAGCGTAGCCAATCGCGGCAGCCATGGCAGGACCCGCGCATTGCTTCGCGAATGTGCCGATTTCCGTCAGAATTTCAATGTGGAACTGTTCGCCGACTGTCGAAATAATCGTGCCTATCAGAAGCGACGCAAATAATCCCTGCGCCATTGCGCCGAGAGCGTCAATGAAATACCGCTTTGCCGAAAATTCAATATCTTTTTTCTTTAAAAAATCCGTGATTTTCTGCTTCATATTATTGTTATCCTTAAAGAGTTTTAAATTCAACTGTCAAGAAGTTTGTTGAGGGATTCTTGAAAAAGCCCTCAGCTGTGATTTTTGCGGTGTATTCCGTGTCGGGCGTAAGTCCGTCAAACTTAACGCATTTAGTTTCGGGCATATTGTAAAGATAATAGTCAGACCATACGCTCTTCTGGCTTACGATAATGCCGTCGGCCTTTCTTCTGAGAATAATATCGTAGTTGTTGACATAAGGCATATCGTCAGCGACAGCCTGCGGGAACTCAATAACCGCGCCGCAGTCGGTGATTTCTTTAGCCTCAGCCTTTGCATCGTCCTTGAAGTAGGGCTTCTGCGCTTCGGAATATCTCTTCTGGTCGGTGTAAATGAAAGTCTCGGGGTCTGAGGGAACATCAATCTTCCACACGAACGGGAAGAAATTGCCCGTAAGAATGTCGTAAGGATAAACTCTTACGCGGTTGTCCTTGTCAGCCTCAACAATGAGCATCTGAGCGGCTTCGGCCTTGTTTTCGGGGATTGTGCCGCCGTCCTTGTCGAACTCGTCAAGCTCAAAATAGCTGAGAGTTCCTGTACCAAGGCAGGTGAAATGCTCCTGATGAATCGAGCGCGGGTCGTTAATCGGCGCGTGTGAATGACCTGAGAAGTCGATAATCTGCGGGAAATTGAGATATGAGGCGTATAAATCGTCCTCACCCCAGAGAATACTTCCATATACAGTGCCTGTCATGTGAGGATGCTGGAAAGTGAAAATAGGTTTTTTCGGATCGTCCTCAGCGGCGGACTTGAGATTTTCATAAGCGAATTTCTGCTTTTCTTCGTTGAAATTACAGCTCCTTGACGGAGAAGTTGAAACGAAATGGAAACCTTTGATTACCTTGTGAACATCGGGCTCACAGCCGAAAATTCTTCTGAGCTTTTCCCATGCCGCTTCCATTGCGCCGCTGCTTGTGTTGTATTCATGGCTCGCGACCGAAGCGATAAGCTCCGTGCCTTCTTTAAGGTTGTCGTCGCAGATTTTCTTGACCGCGAGGAACTGAGTTTCTGTTCCGCTATTGGCAAAGTCGCCGTCAAGTACAAGCGCGTCGAGAGACTTGTAGCTTTCGTGGCTCTCGGCGATTTTATAGGCATCAATGATGCCCTTAACCATTCTGTCGCGCTCAACTGTATGTTCGTCCTTAATATGAATGTCGCTCATTACCGCAAAGCGTATAACAGGCTCAAATTTTTCGTTGCACATAATAAACATCTCCTTATGATTTATACAATAATTATACTATTTACAGTTTTTAGTGTCAACATATTTTACCGTTCGTGCGCATAGAATTTTATCAGCGTAAAAACGGTGGTGGGAAAAATTACAAATTCAGATAAAAAACAGCTTATAATTGCTTTTGCGGCGGTGCTTCTGTGCTTCATAACGGCTGTGAAAGCTCTCAGCAGTGTAACAACCGTGATTTTTACAAACAGATATACTGTCTGCATTGACCCGGGGCACGGCGGAGAGGAACATGGGGCGTCGTCAAAGGATAAAAAACGCCGTGAGCAGGACGATAATCTGCGGCTTTCGCTGAAAATTAAAGACGAACTCGAAAAGAAAGATGTCCGCGTGATCATGACAAGGGAGGACGACACGGCAGTTTCACTCAAACAGCGGTGCGTTATCGCCAACAATAAAAAGGCTGATTTGTTTGTTTCCGTTCACCGCAACAGCTCCGAGGACGGCACAGGCATGGAGGTATGGATAAAAGATGAGCCGTCTGACGCCGAAAAGGAGCTTGCCGATGATATTCTCAACGCGCTCGTCAAAATGTCGGGAATGAAAAAGAGGGGAGTCAAGTGCGGCTACAGAAACAAGTCGGGCAGAAATTATTATGTCAACGGCAACACGAAAATGCCGAGCTGTCTTGCGGAGGTCGGTTTCATTACGAATGAGGACGACAATAAGAATTTTGATAAAAATATAGACGCATACGCCGCGGCAATTGCAGGGGCAATATATGAAAATCTGAAAAAAATTGAAAATAGCTATTGATTTTTTCCTCATTTCAATTTATAATAATAAAGCTGTTCGCCGGCGTGATGGAATTGGCAGACGTGATGGACTCAAAATCCATTGGGCTAATCACCCGTGCGGGTTCGACCCCCGCCGCCGGCACCAACAAAAAACGCACATTTGTCTCAACACAAATGTGCGTTTTTTGAATGAAGTCGCCCTTGAGGGCTAATGAAGGGATGAAGATGTTTCACTAATGAAGAGATGAAAATGAGAGAGCGGAAAAAGCGACTTCACTTCATTAGGTGCGAAGCACCATCTTCATTTTGCTTCATTAGGCGAAGCCGTCTTCATTAACTTAGGAACCGCAGTATGCTCAATGAAATGCAAACGAATTTTTTTATTTGCTTAAACTATTGACATTACACTATATTTTGCATATAATAGTCAATGCAATCCCAATAAGTGGTGGAGTCTGTCATAGAGCCGTCGGTTCTATTTGGAGGGGTTGTATTTCTGCATTGAATATTGTATGAAATCAGACAGAATCCGTAAGGGTTCTGTTTTTTTTTGACCTCCATCCCGATTGAGTCAAGTCAGAGAATAATATTATTTTCTGACTTATCGTAAAAAACATAATACTCAACAGGAGCTGATCATCCAATGGAAAAAATTACTTTAATCGCCTTGATTCTTTTTGCGGTTACCTACATCCTTATGATGGCGTTTCAGAAAGCCAGACCGTATATTGCAGTCGCAAGCGCGCTTGTGTTTACTGCGATGGGGATTGCTCAGATTGTATCACCGGGAATCTTAGGCGATTTTTCTTTTACCCCTCTTGAGGCTCTGAAAGAAATTGACTGGAATGTTATAATGATGATAGCGGGTACAATGGGCACGGTGTATCTGTTTATCGAGTCGAAAATGCCCCAACTTATGAGCGATGTGCTTATTGCGCGAATGCCGTCGGTCAAATGGGTGGTAGTTGCACTGTCGCTGTTTGCGGGTATCGTTTCCGCGTTTGTTGACAATGTTGCAACCGTTCTTATGATTGCGCCCGTCGCGCTCGCGTTCTGCGACAGGCTGAATATTTCGCCCGTGGCTTCAATTATCTGCATCGCGATATCATCAAATCTTCAGGGAGCGGCAACGCTTGTCGGCGATACCACTTCAATTCTTCTCGCAAAAGCGGCAAATCTTGACTTTTCGGATTTCTTTTTTGACAGCGGAAAAGCAGGAATGTTCTGGGTCGTTGAAGCGGGCGCGCTTGTGAGCGCATTTATAATTCTTTTTATGTTCAGAAAAGAAAAACAGCCCATTGAGTTTAAGGGAAAAACAAAGGTTGACGATTACTTCCCGACATTCCTTCTTGTCGGAACGGTTCTTTGCCTTATCGCGGTTTCATTTATTCCCTATAAGGACGCGGCGGCTGAGGGCGCGTTTTACAAGCCCGACATCACCAACGGAATAATCTGTATTCTCTTTTTCCTTGTCGGGATTATCCGTGAGCTGTTTGTTAAGAAAAACAAAGAGATTGTTGTTAACGCTTTCAAAGAAATCGACTATTACACGATAATACTTCTTACAGGTCTTTTTGTTGTTATCGGCGGCGTAAAGAGCGCGGGCGTTGTTGATTTCATAGGTAATAAAATCGCGTCAATAGGCGGCGGTTCTGCGTTTATAGTCTATTCCGTAATCGTTTGGATGAGCGTTATTCTTTCCGCGTTTATCGACAATATTCCATACACGGCGACAATGCTTGCCCTTGTTCCCGTTATCGCTCAGGGTGCGGCAATTGAGCCGAAGCTTCTCTATTACGGACTTCTCTGCGGCGCAACTCTCGGCGGTAACCTTACCCCGATAGGCGCGAGCGCGAATATTGCGGCTATCGGTATCTTACGCAAAAAAGGGCACACGGTTAAATCCTCAACATTTATGAAGTACGGCGTTCCGTTCACCCTTGCGGCGGTTATAACAGGCTATCTTCTTATTTGGTTTATCTGGAGATGAGATAATTGATTCTGAAAAATCCCATGATTGTTGTAACGGATATGGAAAAATCCGTTGAGTTTTATAAAAATGTTCTCGGACGTTCGATTGTAACGGATTTCGGCGCAAACAAAACCCTCACAGGCGGTCTTTCGTTGCAGACAGCCGAAACTTATAGGGAGTTTATCGGAAAAAACGATATATCTTTCGGCGCGAATAACTTTGAGATTTATTTTGAAGAGGACGATTTTGACACCTTTTCGGAGAAAATAAAAAATCTTGATATTGATTATGTTCACCCGGTTAAAGAACATTCATGGGGACAGCGTGTTGTGCGTTTTTATGACCCCGACAAGCACATTATTGAGGTAGGGGAGAACATGAAAACCGTGTGCAGGCGATTTATCGAAAGCGGAATGACACCCGAGCAGACCGCAAAGCGAATGGACGTGCCGCTTGAATATGTAAAAGAGTGCTTAAAGGAAACAAAATGAAGATTAAAACAGACAGACTTAATATATACTCCGTGTCGGACGAAGAAATGAGAAATATTATCGCCGCTCAGACGATACCCGAGCTGAAAGCAGCATACGAAGAAATGCTCAGCGGCTGTATTGCAGAGCCCGAAAAGCGAATCTGGTACACGCTATGGAACATTGAGCTGAATGACGGGAGTGAAACGGTTGTCGGAAACCTGTCTTTCAAAGGGCTGGGTGATGACGGCGTTCTTGAAATCGGCTACGGAACGACTGACGGCTTTGAGGGGCGCGGCTACATGACCGAGGCTGTTACGGCTGTCGCAAAATGGGCGGCGGCACAGGACGGCGTGAAGCTCATTGAAGCCGAAACCGAGGAAGATAACGCCGCTTCAAAAAGAGTTCTTCAGAAATCGGGATTTATTCCTAACGGCAAAATCGGCGAAGAAGGGCCGAGATTTGTTTTCATTGAAAAAAATGAGCATAATTAAGCAGTTTACAGCAAATATTATCACAGTTTTCCGCATAATCTTTTCGATTGTTATGATTTTCCTGACTGTGCCGTCTGTTTCTTTCGGCGTGATTTATCTTCTTTGCGGACTGTCGGACATGGCGGATGGATTTATTGCAAGAAAAATGCATACCCAAAGTGAAACGGGCGCGAAGCTCGACAGCACGGCTGATATTATCTTTATCACGGTCAGCGCGGTGAAAATTCTGCCGCTCATTCATCTTGATTTGTGGCTGTGGGTGTGGATTGCTTTGATTGCCGCCGTGAAAACCGGAGCGGTAATTAAAAGATTTCTGCGTTGTCGGGAAATAGCAATTCCTCATTCATTTTTAAATAAGCTGACAGGCGTTATGCTTTTCCCGCTGTCGCTTACGGCTTCATTCGCAAGTTTCAGATATTTTGTTGTGTTTGTGTGCGCTGTCGCAACAGCCTCAGCGGTGCAGGATTTTTTCATAGCAGAGGTGAAATCATGATTTTGCAGACAGAAAGACTGATACTCCGCGAAATGACAACGGACGATTTCGACGCGCTTTATAAAGTCCTTGCAGATTCTGATATTATGAAGCATTATCCCTATACCTTTGACGAAAAACAAGTGCGCGGCTGGATTGACAAAAACATCAGCCGTTACAATGTTTTCGGCTTCGGGTTGTGGGCGGTCTGCCTTAAAGACAGCGGAGAAATGATAGGGGACTGCGGTCTTACAATTCAGAATATCAACGGGAATTTTTGCCCCGAAATCGGCTATCATGTCCGCCGTGATATGCACAGAAACGGTTACGCAAAAGAAGCGGCTTCTGCGGTATGCGGTTGGGCGTTTGAAAATACGCCGTTCAACCGCCTGTATTCGTATATGAAAAAGGAAAATATCCCGTCAGCCGCGACAGCGAAAAGCATCGGCATGACATTCGATTATGAATATACCGATGGCGAAAATGAGCTGACAGAAGTTTACAGTATATCAAGGCAGATAATTATGCCGAAAGGCTGATTATAAATATTTTTAATTTTAGGAGAGTGCTTTTTGAGAAAGTACAACACAACGGAGATTGCCGCGTAACGGGAGGTTACGGGCAGTCAGCCAGACCTCCCGCTGAGAAGCATTAAGTCAGTAATTTTCAGGAGGATAAATAATGAATAAAAATGACATCATAATTCGTTTGGAAAAACAGGAAGAATACAGAGAAGTCGAAAACCTTGTAAGAGAATCATTCTGGAATGTCTATCGCCCGGGGTGCAGTGAGCATTATGTGCTTCATGTGCTGAGAAGCGACCCCGATTTCGTCAAAGAGCTTGACTTTGTCATGGAGCTTGACGGAAGAATTATCGGTCAGAATATGTTTATGAAGACCGTTATCAATGCCGACGGCGGGGGAGACGTTCCCGTCCTCACCATGGGGCCTATCGGAATTACGCCAGAGCTTAAACGCCGCGGCTACGGCAAAAAGCTGCTTGATTACTCGCTGGAAAAAGCGGCTGAAATGGGCTTCGGCGCAGTGCTTTTTGAGGGTAACATCGGTTTCTACGGCAAAAGCGGATTCGATTACGCCTCAAAGTTCGGCATACGCTACCACGATTTGCCCGAGGATGCCGATTCCTCGTTCTTTCTGTGCAAGGAGCTGATTAAGGGTTATCTCGACGGCGTTACAGGCGTTTATCAGACGCCGCAGGGCTATTATGTCCCCGACGCCGAAGTTGACGAGTTCGACAAAGACTTCCCTAAAAAAGAGAAGCTGAAGCTTCCCGGTCAGCTGTTCTGAGCGAAAAAAATGCCTTAACGGCAGAAAAAGTGCGGGGTACGGTTTTGCCGTACCCCGCATGATTTTTGTGTGTTACTTGTGTGTTACCGTGAAAAATCCTAAAGTTTTTTAAGAAATTTAAACAGAAAAAATCCCGAAAACACAAGGCTTTCGGGATAAGCTGAGATGTGAAAGTTATCTCTTTGAGAACTGGGGAGCACGACGTGCGCCTTTGAGACCGTATTTCTTTCTCTCTTTCATTCTGGGGTCTCTGGTGAGGAGGCCTGCCTTCTTGAGAGCGGGACGGAGAGCTTCGTCATACTGAAGAAGTGCTCTTGAAATACCGTGGCGGATTGCGCCTGCCTGGCCTGTTACGCCGCCGCCTGCAACACGGCAAACGATGTCGAATTTCTCAGTTGTGCCTGTGAGCTCGAGAGGCTGACGAACGATGAGCTTAAGGGTGTCAAGTCCGAAATAATCGTCGATGTCTCTGTCGTTGATGGTTACCTTACCGGTACCTGCGTAAACGCGAACTCTTGCGATTGATTTCTTTCTGCGGCCTGTTCCGTAAAAATAAGGATTAGAATCGTACATTAAATTTGCCTCCCTTCATTAAAGTTCCCAAGTTTCGGGCTTCTGAGCTTCATGCTTGTGCTCCGCACCTGCGTAAATGCGAAGACGAGTGAGAGCGTCGCGGCCGATAACTGTGTCGGGAATCATGCCTTTAACTGCAAGCTGCATAGCAAACTCGGGCTTAGTCTTCATAAGAGTGCTGTACTTAACCTTTTTCATGTTGCCGATGTAGCCTGTGTGATGATAATACATTTTCTGATTGAGCTTGTTGCCTGTGAGAACTGCTTTCTCAGCATTGATGATGATAACGTGATCGCCGCAGTCAACATGAGGAGCAAACTCGGGCTTGTGCTTACCGCGAAGAAGAACAGCTGCCTGAGCCGCTACACGACCCATGGGCTTGCCAGCTGCGTCGAGCACATACCACTTGCGAACTATTTCGCCTGCTTTGGGCATATAAGTTGACATAAACTTACCTCCGAAATATTTTTTAATGCTCGAATATATTATCACAAACCAAATGCGTTGTCAACAACTTTTTTCGGATTTTTTAATTTAAAACTTCAATGCTCGATTTTTCTCCGTTTTTCTTCATTTTTCATATCAAATGCTCGTTTATTATTTTTGAAAATTTTTATACGGTTGATTTATTAAACGGATTATAGTATATTTGATATGTAAATTTGTAGCCATCATTCACGAAAGAATATCGTAAAACTTCTGCATTGAGCACTCAATCATAAAATTTGAACCGCAATCCCCGACGATGCAAGCGGGCGATTGATAATCGCCCCTACCGCCGAGGACGGAAAATTGCAGAATTTTTGAGCAGCGGAACGCCCTGAGGTCGTTCCCTACAAGCTATGTTTTAGTCGTGTGCTTGTAGAGGTTGGCGTCCTCGACAACCCGTCAAATTTATCTCACAAATTTTACGCATCGTCCACACTGTTAAAAATCACAACCGCGATACCCCGAAAACAAGAGGAGGCAAAGCAAATGGGATCAACTGTTGCATCAGGAGTAATATTCGGATTTTGCGCGTTACTGATGCTTAGCATAGGTATTTTTCAGATAAAGAGCAAGAAGCCTGTAGGATTTTATTCAGGCATATCACCCGCCGAGAAAGAGTTATCCGATGTAAAGGCATGGAATAAAAGACACGGTGCAATGTGGATTCTGTACGGTGTATGTATTGTTCTCGCGTGGGTGTGCGGATTAGTTACAGACAGCGGCTTGGTGCGCTTGATTGTATTTTTATTCTGCCTGTTATTACCGCTTCCGTTCATGGCACTGTATCATCATAAGCTCG
This sequence comes from Acutalibacteraceae bacterium, assembly GCA_045640865.1. Lineage (GTDB taxonomy): Bacteria > Bacillota > Clostridia > Oscillospirales > Acutalibacteraceae > CAG-488. The sequence continues at coordinate 17,117 of JAZUFU010000061.1, forward strand.
AAAAAAGGTATTATATCAAGTAGGGAATGGCGTACCTCTTTAAAAGTTTTAGATTTCAACTTATAGTTTAGACTTTTACGATTTTGATAACTTATACGGTTATTGAGAAATAATGAAAAATGATTATAATAAAGACATGAAGTGCTTCAAGTATAAATTAAGGGGTAATGAATATGTCTTTTAATGTAAAAAAAGTTGGCGAACAAATCTTTGCCTTAAGAAAAAGGAAAGGTTTAACACAAGCTGAGCTGGCGCAACGATTAAATATATCTTTTCAGGCTGTCAGCAAATGGGAACGCTGAGAAACATTGCCCGATACAGCGATTTTGATAGACCTTGCGAACATTTTGGAAACTACAATTGACAATATTTTGACCGGCGGAGAAAAATTGATGAATTACAGAGGCAAAATAACTGTTTCTGATATGCGCAAAGGGATTGAATGCTTAGGCGAGATGGGCAAATTGCTTGGAAAGGATAACATAATATATCGTTATGCAGTAAACGGAATAAATGAAAAAATGAACACTGATATAGAGCCTGCTTTTTCAGATGAATACGTTTTGGAATGTTTTGTGGCTGAAGCAATTATTCAAAACTTGAAAGCGGGTGCTTATATCGACATAACCGATGTTAAAACCGGCTTCAAAAACGAACATTTTTCAAAAATTGTATGCGACTATGCTGAACAGTACAATATCAAATAACCCTAAATAAAAAAGCTCTGCAAACATATTGCTATTTTCGTCATTAAATGATAAAATAATCTGTAAACGATTTTTATATTCACGGAGGATTTTTTATGTTTTCACAGCTTGACAAGCCCGTTGCGGGCGACACCGTCGCAATCATGCAGACAAACAGAGGCACAATCAAAATTAAGCTTTTCAAGGACGAAGCCCCCAACACTGTTGACAACTTCACAACCCTTGCAAAGCAGGGATATTACGAGGGCATTATCTTTCACCGCGTAATCAAAGATTTCATGATTCAGGGCGGCGACCCCACAGGCACAGGCCGCGGCGGCGAAAGCAAATGGGGCAGACCGTTCCCCGATGAGTTCAGTAAAGAGCTTCACAACCTCAACGGCGCGCTTTCCATGGCTAACGCAGGCCCGAACACTAACGGAAGTCAGTTCTTTATCGTTCAGGCAAAGTCGGTTGACCCCGCGCTTCTTGAGCAGATGGAGGAAATCGGCGACAGAATGTTCCCCGCTCAGACGATTGAGGACTACAAAAAAGTCGGCGGCACACCGTGGCTCGATTTCAGACACAGCGTTTTCGGTCAGGTTTATGAGGGAATGGACGTTGTTGACGCTATTGCCGACACAAAGGTTGATATGGTCGATAAGCCTTTCGACGATGTAGTTATCGAAAAGATTGACATAGAGGTTTTATAATTTTGTAATTCTGCGGAGGGCGTATGTTTTTGCCGATAAGCCCCGAAGATGTTAAAAGTCGGGGATGGGAAGAAGTTGATTTTGTCTATGTTACGGGTGATGCTTATGTTGACCACCCGAGTTTCGGTGCGGCTATAATCACCCGTGTGCTGGAAAATGAGGGCTTCCGCGTGGCGGTGCTCGCTCAGCCGAACTGGAAAACCGCTGACGATTTCAAGCGTTTCGGCAAACCGCGTCTCGGCTTTCTTGTAAGCTCAGGCAATATCGACTCAATGGTTGCCCACTACACGGCTGCGAAGAAAAAGCGCAGTCAGGACGCGTATTCACCCGGCAAAATCATGGGCTTGCGCCCCGACAGAGCGGTTATCGTCTATTGCAACAGGATAAGAGAGGCTTACGGCAAAATTCCGATTATTATCGGCGGACTTGAAGCGTCTCTGCGCCGATTTGCCCACTATGACTACTGGGACGACAAAATCAGACGCTCGATTATTTTTGACGCGCAGGCGGATATTCTCACCTACGGAATGGGCGAGAATCAGACTATTCAGATTTGCCGCCGACTTGCCGACGGCGAGGATATTTCAACTATCCGTGATGTGCGCGGAACGTGCTATGTGTGCGACACAGCCGAGACTCCGTTTGAGGGCAAAGAGTGTCCGTCATTTGAAAATTGCGTTAAGAGCAAAAAGGAATATGCCGTTTCCTGCCGCATTGAGCAGGACGAGCAGGATCATATAAGAGGAAAGCTCGTCAAACAGCGGCACGGCAATAAAATGCTTGTGCAGAATCCGCCGATGCCGCCGCTCACTCAGCAGGAGCTTGACAGGGTTTACGCTCTGCCGTATGAGCGGAACTATCACCCTGTTTATGAGCCGCAGGGCGGCGTTCCCGCCATTGACGAGGTTAAGTTTTCCATAACCCACAACCGAGGCTGCTTCGGCGCATGCAATTTCTGCTCAATCGCGTTCCATCAGGGCAGATTTATCACGACAAGAAGCAAGGAGTCAATCGTCAAAGAGGCAAAACTGCTGACTGAAATGCCCGATTTCAAGGGATATATCCACGATGTCGGCGGCCCTACGGCAAATTTCAGACAGACTTCGTGCAAAAAACAGCTCGAAAATGGTCTTTGCAAGGGCAAAAAATGCCTTGCTCCAACGCCGTGCAAGGCTCTGACAGCCGACCACAGCGAATATCTCGATATTCTCCGCACTCTGAGAAAGCTCCCGAAGGTGAAAAAGGTGTTTATCCGCTCGGGCATAAGATATGACTATATGCTCAGGGACAAAGACGATACTTTTTTCAGAGAGCTTGTGAAGTACCATGTCAGCGGTCAGTTAAAGGTCGCGCCCGAGCATTGCTCCGCGGCGGTTCTCGATAAAATGGGCAAGCCGCACATTGACGCTTACATTGACTTTTCCAAGAAATATTTTGAGCTGAGCGACAGCGCAGGCAGGGAGCAGTACCTTGTTCCTTATCTTATGTCCTCCCATCCGGGAAGCACGCTGAAAGACGCTGTTGAGCTTGCGGTTTTCCTCAAAAAGCGAAACATAAGACCTGAACAGGTGCAGGATTTCTACCCCACGCCGGGCACGATTTCAACCTGTATGTTTTACACAGGGCTTGATCCCTACACAATGGAAAATGTGTATGTGGCGAGAACTCCGAAAGAAAAAGCGCTTCAAAGAGCTTTGCTTCAGTATTACAACCCCGAAAACAAGGCTCTTGTTATACAGGCTCTTCACATGACAGGGCGCGATGACCTTATCGGCACGGGCGAAAAATGCCTTGTGCGTCCCGATAATACCGCTCAGAACGCCAATAAATTTACGCATAAAAAGCAGGGGGCGAAGCCCTATGGCAAAGGCAAAAAAGGCAAAAGGTAAAATAATAATCGCGGCGGTCATTGTGGCTGCCGCTTTGATTTCCGCACTGATTCCGCAGAGCGTATGGAATGAGATTTTTATAAAAACAGGGCTGAGAAATCCCGAATTTTTCAGCTCGCCGATGACCGTTCATTTTGTTGATGTCGGGCAGGGCGACTGCGCCGTGATTACGACCGACAGGGGAGAGGCGGTACTGATTGACTCGGGCGAGGAAATCAAGGCACAGAGCGTTATCGACTACCTCGAAAAAATTTCCGTCAAGGAGATTGATTACTGCATTGTAACCCACCCTCATTCCGACCATTACGGCGGTATGCTCAAAATTCTGCGCGCCGTGCCTGCAAAGAGACTGATTATGCCGTACCTCGAAAAGAATATTATTCCCGACGACGGCTATTATGATAAACTTGTTTCGTTTGCAAAGTCAGAGTGCAAGGGAATTTCTTTTGTCAAATCCGACTGCAAAATCAAGCTGAAAAACGCTGAGCTTCAAATAACCGTTCCGATTACCCAACGCTCTGACCTCAACAATATGTCGCTTTTGGTGAAAGCAGTATGCGGTAAGGCATCGTTTCTTATAACAGGCGATTGCTCTGCCGATGAGGAAAAGGAACTGCTCAAAGCTCACAATGCGGCAGATTTCAAGTGTAATATCTTAAAAGCAGGTCATCACGGAAGCGCAACGGCATCGTGTGATGAATGGCTGAACGCTGTTTCACCTGATGTGTGCGTTATCAGCGCAGGCAGATACAACAGCTACAATCTGCCGTCGGTTGATTTCCTTGAAACGCTCGAAAAGCGCGATATTCAGTATTACCGCACGGATATTTGCGGTACGCTTGTTTTTGATTGCGGTGAAAATGAGATTACCTTGCGTAAAACCGAAAAAGAATAAAAAACACGGTCGGGGTAAGTGCTCCGACCGTGAAGTTATTTAATATCAGATTGCTTTAAGAATATACAGAACAAAGTTTTTAAGGAAGAAAAGGATTTTTTTGAATGTGCTGAGCTGAACTTCCTTGTTTGCGGTGTCGTTTTTGCCGTAGCCGTCAATCGTGATGTTTATGTCGGCTGGCTCGCTCAAATCCTCAACAAGTCCGTCTGCGACATTGTAGAGCACCGATTCAAGCACCATATCAACCGCTTCGCTTGCGTTTAAGAGCTTTGTGCCGTCAGCGAGCATTTTGTCATAAGGCTTTACGCCGAAAATTGCACCGACAACCTCGTTTAATATTTTAGCCGTGTAGGTTGTGAACGTGAGGTTTGTCAACGCTCTTACAAGCACAGCCTTGAAGCAGGCGTAAAACAGCGGAAATTCAACAGTTCTCATTGTTTCGCTCTCGTCGCCGTGGTAGAAGCCGCCCATGAACTTCGCCGCAAGCTGATAGACGCGCTCGTAGTCGCTCTCGGGCAGCTCAGCGCCTGCAAGAGCCGCGATTTCCTCTATGGAGTCAACTGTATCGGGCGTTTTGCCGTCGTCGTAAATGGGCAGAATAAGAGCCTCACCGATGTTCTTCATGATCTTGTCAATGAGATTATAGCCGAAGCTGCCGGGACTCTGCTTGAGTGTTTTGCCAAGCTTACCTGCGGAGCCGATGTATCTGTTGAGCCAGCGGCACATACCCGCCTCAAAATAGCTTGCCGCGTATGACGGAAAATCCGATTTAATCATCTGAAGCTGAGTTTCGGAATAGCCCTCGGGAAGATACTGTGTGTCAATCTCGGTAACATATTTACTTTCAATTTTAATTTCATCAGTGGTGATATTGACCGTTCTGTAAGCGTTCGGCGCGGTTATGAGTGAGCCTGTCTGAATGTCATAAACTGTGTTGCCGTTTTTGGAGTTGGCCATTGAAATATCGTTGGCGTGGATATGACCTGTGAAAACAAGTTTGATTCCCATGTCAGCGATTTTTTCGGCAATTTCAGAGTAGTTGTCAATCATCGGCTGAACGGTGAAGTGGGGGAGGAGGCTGTGGTGCATCATTGCGATAACATTTTTGCCCTCGGACTGAGCTTTCTTCGCCTGTTCAGCAACCCAGTCAAGAGTTTCTGTGCTGATTTTACCGTCATCTTCGCCGTAAATGCAGGAGTCAACAGCAAGAAGTCTGTATTCCTTTGAAAGGTCAACGGCGTATGAAGCTGAGCTTGTGTCGGAGGCTATTGCTTCCTTGAAGCCGAAATCAGCGTAAATCTTTTTGAATTCGTCAATGTCAATGTATTTGTCGAGATCCTCGGTTTCGCAGTCGTGATTACCGTTGATAACATAAATCTTTTTGCCGCTCTTCTTTTCGGTTTCCTTGAGAAGCTTTGCAAATTCAAGGTGAGAGTTTCTCTTGCCGCAGGTGAGGTCGCCCGGGATAAGCAGATAATCGCTGTCTGACTTTGCAAAATCGTCGAGCATACTGATTGCAATCGCCTTTGATTCGTGATTCATCTGCCCCTGGAAAGTGGCGTGGTAATACGTTTCGCTGTTGAGCATTCCCTCGGCGTAAAGTCCGTTTTCCGAAGCGTCCATAAGAGTGCCGGCGTCCTCGTTGGAGTAAAAATGCGTATCTGATGATACGGTGAATTTCAGCGCGCCGTCATCAGCAAAAACAGCAACGGGAATTGACGCGGCAACAAGCACAGCGCAGAGAATTAAAGATATTGCTTTTTTGAGTTTGGTTTTCATAGTAAAACTTCCTTTGAAATATAATAAAATATTGAATAAATATTTACTTTTGTCGTATTTCAGTGTAAAATTATCTTTAATGATACAAAAATTTCAATGTGTTTATGTTATGCTTTTGCACAAAAATGTTTTTATTGTGTTATAAGTCATTATATTATAGTTGTATAATAAAATCAAGTAATTATATACTTTTTTCGGGAGGTACTGTTATATGAAAAAAATAATTGTAGCAGGCTGCGGACACGGGGGACTCACTGCCGCGGCAAATCTTGCAAAAAAAGGCTTTGATGTTACTGTAGTTGAAAAATGTAAAAGAGAAGATTTAGGCTATGACTGGCACGACAGCATGGGGATAAAAGCCTTTGAAAGCGCAGGTCTACCCGAGCCCGACGAATCCGCGTTCCTTCGTGCGGATCTGACGTGCTACAACAATCCGAAAAAGACTGTCCAGGTCATTCCCGACGCACCGAGAAGCACAACATATGCTTATATCGACAGAAAGTTTCTCATAAATCATCTGATTGACTACGCTATTGAGTGCGGAGTAAATATTATGTTTGAGTGCGAGATTGTTTCCTCAGTCTGCTCTTATGACTGCGTGCTCGGCGTTCGATATGTTTGCAACGGCGAAACAAAAGAAATGCGCGGCGACCTTGTTATTGACGCGTGCGGCATGGAGTCTCCTGTAAGGCTGACGCTTCCCGATAAATTCGGCATAAAAAATACTGTTGATGATGACGAAACATTCTATGCGTGGCGCGGATATTTCAATAAAACCGAGGAGCTTTTCTCTGAGCAGGAATGTAACATTTATTTTTATCACTGCAATCATAAGGGCATGGACTGGATTATTACCAAAGAAGGATACATAGATATTCTTGTCGGCGGCTTTGGTGAGCTGTCAAAGGAAGATGTTATAAACGCCCTGAGAGATTTCAGAAAGGATTATCCTTTCCTCGGCACAGAGCTTATAAGAGGCGGAAGCCTTGAAAAAATCCCGCTCGGCAAATCGCTTCCCGTGTTTGTATATAACGGTTACGCCGCCGTCGGCGACAGCGCGTATATGACGGAGCCTCTCTGCGGCTCGGGGATTGATTTAAGCCTTTACGCGGGCAAGCTCCTTGCGGAAACGGTGCAGGTCTGCGACGATGAATACACCGTTGAAAACCTGTGGATGTATAACTATCTTTACATAAAAAATCAGGCGGAACTTCGTTACAATTCATCAATAATCAAGTCAACAATGGCGTCCCTTGACGCGAGCGATATTGATTTCCTTATGGAAAAAAGAATAATGACTCAGAAAGAAATCGCAGGCACGGGAAGGACAAATATTTTAAACATTCTCGCAAAAGCTCTTGTGATTTTCAGACCGAGACTTTATAAACCTCTCATATTAATGCTCAGAAAAATGAGACTCATTAAAAAACTCAAAGCATCGCTTCCCGAAGACTACAACAGAACTGTCGTGGAAAACTGGGCAGCGGACTATAATCAACTTTAAAAGGAAGATGATATTATGTACGAAAGATTTAACCCGATTGAAAGCGCGCGTCTTGTGCTTCATTACATAACAAACATGGTTGATGAAGAGTACGACAACCTGCCGTACTGGCTTCTTCTGCCCAATAAAAAGCCTGCGGAGGCGGCTCACTGCCGCGTTGATGACGCTGAACTTGTAGGCTCATGGTATGAGGGAATTGCCTGCGCCATGCAGATGCTCGAAACTGACGAAGGCGACGAGGTTAAGCAGTCGCTTCGCCGTCATCTTATGAAATCATGGGGCGAGCACGGTCTCCGTTTCTGCGAAAAATATCCGTGGACTCACACAGTTCATTCGTCTTTCCACGAAATGGGCTATATTCTCCCTGCGCTCAACATGATAACACAGGAATATCCCGATGATGAGGAAAACGAAAAGCGCACAAGTGAGCTTATAAAAGGTATGCGCTCGCTTGTAATTCATAGAAAAGTCCGCACTTTCTGGTCAGGCGACTTTGACGAGGACGAGCCCATATATGAATTCCCGAACGATGTTTATCTCAAAGAAGGCGGTTTCGACCTCACAAGGCACACAGGCAGAGGAGAGCAGGCTATAAGAAACGCTGTTATGCTTCAGGCTCTTGTAAGACGCTATGAGCTGACAGGCGACGAGGCCGCTCTTGACCTCGCCTGCGGAATTGCGAACTTCGTTCTCGGCCCGTCAAGATATTTCAATTATAAAATGGAATTCTTCGGTCATGTTCACTCTGCGGTATGGTTTGCCTGCGGACTTGTAAAGCTCGGCAGACTTATAAAAAATGACGAATATATCGAAAAAGGCAAAGCAATTTACGATTATGTCCGCTCGCTTTCATCTGATTTCGGCTGGGTTCCCGAGTATGCTCAGTGGCATCCCATGGACGAGGAGCACTGCGAGACCTGCTGTATCAGAGACATGATTATCTGCGCTCATGAGCTTATTCAGTGCGGATATAAGGAATACTGGAACGATATGAACCTGTTTATCAGAAATCAGTTCGTTGAAAATCAGGTTAAATACACAGGCTATGTTGTCTGCGACAACACAAAACCCAACGGCAACGGCATAACTTATCGCGACATCGACAAGCGCATGGTCGGCGGCTTCACAGGCGGCAGCGAGCCTAACTCAATTTCGCTTACCCGTTTCCGTTCAATCGCAGGCTGCTGCGTCGGCACTGCTCCCGCTGCGCTTAAAACCGCGTGGGACGATGCAATTACCGATGAAAACGGCGCTCTTATCGTCAATATTCCGTGTGATAAAGAAACAGACGCTGTTTCTCTCAAGTCTTTCATTCCCGACGAGGGCAGAGTTTCGATTACAGCAAAGAAAAACTGCAAGGCAGGCTTCAGAATTTACGCCTGGATGGGCGAGGATATTTCATTCACAATAAACGGCAAAGAGGCAAAAGCAGAAATAACCGACAGTACAGCCGCGTTTGAGCTTTCTGAGAATGATGTGCTTGAAATCAGCTTTGCGATTGAAACAGATGCGAAAAAAGAGTTTGTGCGCGGTACTGATTTCACCGTTTATTGGCGCGGATGCGATGTTGTCGGCATGACTCCCGAGGGCGACCATGTAAGACTTTATCAGCGCAACAACGATATACCGAAGTATTATCCGCTGCCCGAAGATGTTGAATACACGGGAGCGGCGAACATGGGCCCCACTCAGCAGAAATAAGGTGAGAAGATGAAAATTCACACACTCGGCACATCGGCAGGCACTCAGCCTTATCCTCAGTGCCACCACGTATGCACGGCGATTGAAACCGAAAATTCGCTTTATTTCATTGACGCGGGGGAGTGCGGGGCATACACGGCTCATAATATCGGCGCCAACCTGCTCAAAACAAAGGCGATATTCATAACACATCCTCACATGGATCATGTAGGCGGTCTGGGCAATCTTTTGTGGTACATCAGAAAGGTCGATGTTATCAGCAGGCAGGTGCTTACAGAGGACGACTGCATTGAGATTTTCACGCCGTGCGTTGAATCTGTTGAGGGATTCATGACCGTACTGAAGAACACCGAGGGCGATTTCAAGTGCCGTTACAGGCATAATATCAACAAATACTCTGACGGCGTTATTTTCAGCAACGGCGAAATCAAGGTTACGGCACATCACACCAACCATATGCCGCAGAAAAACGGTGAGTATCAGTCATATTCTTTCACAGTTGAATGTGATGGTAAAACGCTCGTCTTTTCGGGCGATATGCGACTTGAAAACATTAACGATATTCTGCCCGAAAAATGCGATGCTTTTTTTGTTGAAACAGGGCATCATCAGATTGAAGATATTGCCGATGAAATGGAAAAATGCGGCAAAAAAGCCGACAAGGTTATGTTCACCCACAACGGCAGTTATATTTTTAAGGATTACGACTCAGCCGAAAAGCGCGTGAAAGCCGCTTTCGGCGAGAATTGCGGCGTTGTCTGCCGCGACGGTCAGACTTTTGATTTTTAACAGGGAGCGTTGAAAATGAAAAAATCAACTTTACCGATTATTGCCGCTTCTGCCGCGGCGGTTCACTGCGGCGTGTCATATCTCACATTCCACGAGATTTTTGACAGAAGCGCAAACATTCCGCACTGGATAAATGAATTTGACAAGTGGAAAGCAAAGCAGAAAGCTAAAAAACGGAATCCGTCCGCACCCGCCAAAAAAGATGAGCGTTCGGAATGGATGCACAAGCAGACCTTTGAGGAGTTTTCGCTTGTTAACGAGCGCGGTCAGAGGCTTATGGCGTTTTATCTCCCTGCGGACGAAAAGAGCGATAAATTTGTCGTCTGCGCTCACGGCTACCGCAACCAGGGCAAGGGCGAGTTTAGATTTATCACCAAATTCTATCACGAAAGCGGGTTCAACGTCCTGCTCGTTGACCATGTTGCGGAGGGCGACAGCGAGGGCGAAATGATAAGCTTCGGCCATCACGAAAGCAGAGACATGACGCTTTGGCTCAACTTTCTGATTGATAAATTCGGTGCGGATATTAAAATTTTCCTGCATGGAATTTCAATGGGAAGCGCGACAGTCATTCTTCTTGCAGGCAACGAAAAACTGCCCAATAATGTTAAATTTATGATTGCCGACTGCGGTTATTCAAGCCTTCATGCTCTTTTTGAGGGCGTTTTAAAAGTGCCTGTAGCTGTCTCTAAGCCTATTATGAAAAGCATTGATGTCATTCATAAGATGAAAGCCGGCTTCAGCTACTATGATGTTAACCCCATTGATGCAGTTGATAAAATAAAAATCCCCGTACTGTTCGTTCACGGAATCGCCGACGGATTTATTCCTTACACAATGACGCAGGAGATGTACGATGCCTGCAACAGTGAAAAGGATATTCTTCTTGTCGAGCACGCGGGACATACGGGAAGCTATCGCAAAAATAGCGAGGGTTACGAAAAGAAAATCCTTGAATTCTGCGATAAATATATGAAAGACAGCGTTGCTGTCGGGGAGTAAAAATGAGATACGGAATGTGCATGGGGATTGAAAATCCCGAAAGAGTAAAAATCGCCGCAGATGTGGGCTTTGATTATATTGAGTGCGGCTTCTGCTTGCTTTCGAGAGCGGATGATGATGTTTTTCTGAAATTCAAAACCGCTCTTGAAGAAAACAATATTAAATGCGAGGCGGCAAACGGGTTTTATCCGTGGGATTTGCCCATAATCAACGGCGATATGGACAAAATCAGAGAATATACCGAAAAAGGCATGAAGCGCGGAGCGGAAATCGGACTTAAAAAGATTGTTTTCGGCTCGGGTAAAGCAAGAAGTCTGCCCGAAAATGTGAGTTATTCCGAGGGCTTCCGTCAGCTCGGCGAGTTCCTTTGTAATGTTGTTTCACCCCTTGCGGAGAAATACGGAATGACAATCGTTACCGAGCCGCTGAGAATGGACGAGTGCAACATAATCAACACCGTTAAGGAGGGTGTAATGCTCGCTGTGCTGTCGGGTAAAGACAACATTTCCTGCCTTGCGGATATTTACCACATGATAGGTGAGGGCGACACTTTTGACGATATAAGACAGCTCAAGGGCGCGCTCAAGCACGCTCATATTTCTAACCCGTACAGTAAAAAGGGGTTGAAGCGTGATTTCCCGTGCGACGCTGATGAATTTGACTATCAGGGTTATATTGACGCGCTCGAGTTTGCAGGGTGCGACACGTGCTCGGTCGAGGCTCAGTGTGTTGACTTTGAAGCGGAAACAATCGCGGCAGGAAAACTACTTAAAAGTCTTAAATAAAAAAAGTAGGGCGATTCTCGAATCGCCCGTTGCACTAAACGAAAAGCTGTATCAGAGTTCAATGTTCTGATACAGCTTTCTTATTATTTTTTCGCCTGATTTCCTGTGTATAACTGATAATATCTGCCCTGCTGCTCAATGAGCTGGTCGTGTGTGCCGCGCTCAATGATTCTGCCTTGTTCGAGAACCATTATGCAGTCGCTGTTCCGTACAGTTGAAAGCCTATGAGCGATAACGAACGTCGTTCTGCCCTTCATAAGGTTATCCATGCCGTCCTGTACGATTTTTTCAGTTCTCGTGTCGATTGAGCTTGTCGCTTCGTCGAGGATAAGAACAGGCGGGTCGGCAACCGCGGCTCTTGCTATGGCAAGGAGCTGACGCTGTCCCTGACTCAGATTTGAGCCGTCGCCCGTGAGCATTGTGTTGTAGCCGTCGGGCAGGTGGCGGATAAATGAATCGGCGTTGGCGAGCTTCGCGGCGGCGATGACTTCTTCATCTGTCGCGTCAAGCTTGCCGTAGCGGATATTTTCCATAACCGTGTTGGTGAAAAGGTGAGTGTCCTGCAAAACCATGCCGAGCGAATGGCGCAAATCATCTTTCTTAATCTTATTGATGTTTATACCGTCATAGCGGATTTTGCCGTCCTGAATGTCATAAAATCTGTTGATAAGATTTGTAATTGTGGTTTTGCCCGCGCCTGTTGAGCCGACAAAAGCAATCTTCTGACCGGGTTCTGCGTACATTTTGATGTCGTGGAGCACGGTTTTGTTTTCGTTATAGCCGAAATCAACATCGTCAAAAACAACATTACCCTGTAACTCAACATAATCAACGGTGTTTGTGTCCTGATGAACGTGCTTCCACGCCCACATACCTGTTCTTTCTTCGGTTTCAACGATTTTGCCGTCAATCTTTTCAGCTCTGACAAGTGTAACATAACCCTCGTCTGTTTCGGGAGTTTCGTCAAGCAGACCGAACACACGCTCTGCACCCGCGAGAGCCATGATGATTGAGTTGAACTGCTGGCTTATCTGATTGATGGGCATGCTGAAGCTCTTGTTGAATGTAAGGAAGCTCGCAAGCTCACCGAGTGAAAGTGCGAAAAGTCCGTTGTTGAAAACAATTGCGATTATACCGCCGACGATAGCGCAAAGAACATAGCTCAGATGACCGAGCTGACCGTTGATAGGTCCGATAACATTTGCGTATTTATGAGCGTTGTATGCTGAGTCGAAAAGCTGTTCATTGAGCTTGTTGAAGTCCTCAATGTTCTTCTCTTCGTAGCAGAAAACCTTTACGACTTTCTGACCGTTAATCATTTCCTCAATGTAGCCGTTAACGGTACCTAAATCCTTCTGCTGTTTTACGAAGTATTTACTGCTCTGTCCCGCAACCTTTTTGGTAACCAAAAGCACAACACCAACCATAAGGAGTGTAACAAGGGTGAGGGGAATGCTCAGCGCAACCATGCAGACGAAAACGGAAATAATCGTAATCGCGCTGTTGATTATCTGCGGAATGCTCGAGTTGATAATCTGTCTGAGTGTGTCAATATCGTTAGTGTAGATTGACATTATATCGCCGTGGGAGTGAGTGTCAAAATACTTAATCGGCAGGCTCTGCATTTTGCAGAACATTTCGTTTCTGAGGTCTTTAAGCGAGCCCTGAGTGATAACAACAAGAGCTCTGCCCTGAATGAATGCCGCCGCCGTACCTAAAAGGTAGAAGCAAGCAACTCTGAAAATCTCTTTCGCCAGCGCGGTGAAATCGGGGTGCTTCGACTTGGTAAGCGGAATGATGAAATCGTCAATTAGAGTTCTCAGGAACATTGTGCCCTGAATTGTGGCGAAAACGCTAACGCCGATGCAGAGGAGAACAACAATGCACCTTACGGGATATTTTTTGAAAACGAATTTGAGCAAACGCATAAACAGCTTGCCCGGATTTTTAACCTGAGGCTTCATGCCTCTTACTCTCGGTCCTCTCATGGGTGGTGCCATCAGTCCTCACCTCCGTTTTCGTCAAAGTCGCCGTTGCCGCCCGTCTGTGATTCATAGACCTCGCGGTAAATATCGTTTGTCGCTATCAGCTCATCGTGATTTCCGATGCCGTTAATTTTGCCGTCGTCAAGGACGATAATCTTGTCGGCGTGCTGAACGCTTGAAATACGCTGAGCGATAATAATTTTTGTTGTGTCGGGAATTTTCTCTTTGAAAGACTGTCTGATTTTCGCGTCGGTAGCTGTGTCAACCGCGCTTGTGGAGTCGTCAAGAATAATAATTTTAGGCTTTTTGAGAAGTGCGCGCGCAATACAGAGTCTCTGACGCTGACCGCCCGAAACATTTGTACCGCCTTGCTCAATGTGAGTGTAATATCCGTCGGGGAGCTTTTCTATAAACTCGTCAGCGCAGGCAAGTTTGCAGGCTTCAATGCACTGGTCTTTAGACGCGTTAAGGTCGCCCCAGCGGAGATTATCGAAAATAGAACCGCTGAAAAGAACATTTTTCTGAAGTACAACAGATACCTTGTTGCGAAGTACCTCAAGGTCATATTCCTTGACATTTTTGCCGCCGACGATAACCTCGCCCGAATAAACATCATAAAGTCTGCTGATAAGGCTGACAAGCGTTGACTTCGCACTGCCTGTGCCGCCGATGATGCCGACTGTTTCGCCCGATTTGATTGAAAGAGAAACATCTGTAAGAACAGGTGTGCTTTCTTCTGTATCGTTATATTTGAAGAATACGTTTTTGAACTCGATGCTGCCGTCAGCAACTTCCATGCAGGGATTTTCGGGGTTCTTGACTGTGGGTTCTTCTGTGATAACCTCAACGATACGCTTCGCCGCCGCAGAACTCATGGTGAGCATGATGAACATGAACGAAACAATCATAAGGCTTGAAAGAATATTGAGACAGTAGGTAAGCAGAGCCATGAGCTGACCTGTTGTCATTGTCTTAGCTACAATTGACTTCGCACCGAGCCAGCTTATGAGAAGAATGCAGGTGTAAATTGTAATCTGCATAATAGGGGACATGAGAACGGTAATATTCTCCGCTTTTCTGAAAAGATTAAAGATATTATAGCTCGCTCTGCCGAATTTTTCTTTTTCAAAATCCTCGCGGACAAATGCTTTGACAACGCGGATACCCGAAATATTTTCCTGTACGGAAGCGTTCAGCTCGTCATACTTTTTGAAAACTCTCATAAAGTATTTGGAAACGAGGGGAATACCGATTGTAAGAACAATTGTGAGGAAAATAACCGCTCCGAGATAAACAAGAGACAGCTTTGCATTGATTCTGAACGCCATTGTCATGGCGAAAACAAGTGTCGTTGGCGCGCGGACAAACATTCTCAGAATCATTTGATACGCATTCTGAACATTTGTAACGTCAGTTGTAAGTCTTGTAACAAGGCCTGCTGTTGAGAATTTGTCGATGTTTGAGAAAGAATAGCCCTGAATTTTTTCAAACATTGTCTTTCTCAGGTTTTTGGCAAGTCCCGTTGAAGCTCTCGCGCCGTACTTTGCGCCCATAAGACCTGTGAAAAGACCTAACGCGGCGGCAACAACCATGAACATACCCATTTTAAGTATGTGCTGCATATTGCCTTTCTCAACGCCGTTGTCGATAATCGAGCTCATCATAAGGGGAATCAGCGTTTCAAGGATAACTTCCAGTATCATGAATACGGGAGTTACGAATGAGTCGCGCCTGTAGCCCTTAGTCTGTTCTGCCAGAATTTTAAGCAAGCTCACCACTCCTTTTTTAGAATATAGTATATAAAAACAACATAATATTATATCTCATTTAGAAAATAATGTCAATATTAAACGGCATTTTTTGTATAGAAAACGGCACAACAACTTTATGTGTCATGCCGAATTTTATCGGTTAATTTAATTAACGCAATACATAAAATATAAAATACGGTTATTCCGAAGATTATCCCCAAACTGTCAACGAAAACATCAAAGACTCTGCACGCTCTTTCGGGCACAAAATACTGATGCACCTCGTCGCTCATGGAATAAAGTACGCAGAAAATCAGCGAAGAACGAACGCAGAAAGCCTTTTTGATAAAATACATCATTCCGAAAAAACAGAAGCTGAAAAAAGTAAATTCGCCGAAGTGCGCCAGCTTGCGGAATGCGTTGTGGGATATGATTTCTCTGCCGCCGAAAAGCTGAACAAGATAAGTATAAAGAGACATACTTTCGCCTGCGGAAACCTCTGCTCCCTGATACGAAAAGAGGAATATCATCACCATGCTGAACGCGCACAGAAGCCCCATTAAAACAGCCATGGGAATATTGGCTTTCTTTGATTTATTCAGCATTTTTGTCCACCCTTGCCGTGAAATCAATATCAAAAACATTCGCAACGGGATAGGCATTTTTGAGCTCATCACGATATACAAAGAATGTTTCGCTTATGTAAAGGGGATAGAAAACGCCGTCGGTTATGAGAAATCTCTCAGCGGCTTTCATTCCCGAAAGAATGTCCGCACCCTCATAGACATGAAGGCATTTATTGATAAGCAAATCATAGCTTTCATTGCTGAAAGAGAAAACATTTTCTTCGTTGTCAGTGCAGAACTTTTCAAGGAATTTTATCGGGCTTCCGTCGTTCGCCTGAATGGTGGAAACCGCAATCTGATATTCGCCGTTTGCGACAGCTTCGTCTATTTCCTCCCGCGTTTTAACAACAGTTGTTACATTGATTGAAAAACCGAACAGCTTCTGCCAGTTCTGAATAATTTTTATCATATCTTTTCTCTGCTCGGCTGTGCAAAAAATTTCAAGGTCAACTTTTTTAAGTCCTGCTTCTTCAAGACCGCTCTTGAAAAGATTGACAGCGTTTGACGCGTTGAACTGAGGCTGTGAGACTGAGCCTGCGCACGCGCGGTAGGATTTGCCCGCCCATCTGCATGAATCGGGCACAACGCCGCCCGCGTATTCTGTCTTTTCGTCAAGATTGCCTGTGTCTATGGCTGAAACAAGAGCTTTACGGATATTCTCGTTAGCAAGGTTTATATCTGACGAATTGAACGCAAGACCGCTGACTACATTTTTCTGACTCGCTTTTATAACATCGTTTGAATCGTCAACCTTGTCGGCTAAAGCAGGAGCGACGGGGATTGTGTTATAGTCGCCCTGATTGAATTTTTTTATAATCTGCTCGTCGTCATTGTTTACATAGAAATACATAGCACTAACAGATGTTTTTTTATCACCTCTGTAATCATCGCTGCTGTAAAAGGTGAGGCTCGAGTCTTTATACCACAAAGCGACATAAAACGGCCCGTTGCAGAGTGTGTATTTAACATCAAGTCCGTATCTTGCGCCCGTTGCCTCAAAAAATTCTCTGCTGCACGGCATGCACATGGGGTAGGTGAGTATTCTTATAAAGTCGGGATTAGCCCGTTCAAGTGTAATGGTCAGCGTGTCGCCGCTTGCGCGGATACCAAGCTCACTCTCATTCATAAGACCAGCGTTGACCTTCATTGCGTTTTTGATGCAGAAAAGAAGATAGGCGTTTTTAGCTTTCGTCTCTTTTCTTATGGCTCTGATAAGACCGAACGCGCAGTCGTCTGCGGTAACCTTGTAGTTGAAATTATTTTTATCAACTCCGTCGCCGACAACTTCAACATGAGAATTAAGCTGCTTCCATTTTGCATTTTCTCTTATATGGAAAATATAGGTTTTGCCGTCAGGTGAAATCTTCCAGCTGTCCGCAACACCGGGCAGAATCTTTCCGTTTTCACCGAGCCTTACAAGACCCTCCATGCAGTTGCGCGTTATGAGAATTGCTGCTTCTGTTTCGGCAATCTGCGGGTCAAGACATTCGGGGTCGGAATAAATCGGATATATAACATTTATCTCTTCTTCCTTTGAGCAGGCGGAAAACGTGCAAACAAGGAGGATAATCACTATAAAAACACTCAGAATTCTTTTAATCATTCGTATTCCCTCGCTGAGTTAAAATTAGCTTCATATATTATAGCAAATAATAACAAAAAAATCTACATAAATTTTTAGTATAAATGTATATTATTTTCCTTGAAAATATGTTATAATTCAATAGATAACTACTTCCGAGGGGGAATTGCCATGGACACAGCTGTCTATGTTTTGCTCGGTGTCATAACCGCGCTGCTTGTTGTTCTGATTATTCTGCTCATTGTCAGAACCAACAATTCGCGGCAGGAGGAACGACTGACCGAGATAAAAGTGCAGAATGAAACTATCGCGCGCGGTGTTTCAGGTGAATTTGAAAGAAACAGACGCGAGAACGCCGACTTTCAGCATAGAGTCAACAGCGAGCTGACAAAGAATTTCGTCCGCACGACAGACACTATTTCAAAGCTGAAAGACTCAAACTATGAAAACCTTATAAGGCTCAACGACAGCATCTCAACATCTTTGAATCAGATTAAAGACACAAACTTCGCTCAGAATGAAAAGCAGACAAAGGAAATCAGCGAAGCGATAACGAGAATGCAGGAGAGCAACGAGAAAAAGCTCGACCAGATGAGAAACACCGTTGACGAAAAACTCAATGAAACTCTCGGCACAAGGCTTGATTCCTCATTCAAGACCGTTTCTCAGCAGCTCGAAAATGTATATAAATCTCTCGGTGAGATGAAAGAGCTTTCCACAGGCGTTACGAGCAATGTTTCATCGCTCAACAGAGTTCTGACAAATGTCAAGGCAAGAGGTACATGGGCAGAAGTTCAGCTCGAGGGCATACTCGACCAGACAATACCGAATATGTATGTCAAGAACTTCGCGGCGGTTGAGGGCTCGCAGAAGCGCGTTGAGTTCGCTGTAAAATTCCCGTCAAACGACGGAACGGAGGTTTATCTTCCGATTGACTCAAAATTCCCGATGGAGGATTATGTAAGACTC
Source organism: Acutalibacteraceae bacterium (assembly GCA_045640865.1). Lineage (GTDB taxonomy): Bacteria > Bacillota > Clostridia > Oscillospirales > Acutalibacteraceae > CAG-488. The sequence continues at coordinate 35,773 of JAZUFU010000061.1, forward strand.
TGCACGGCGGCTGACGATGCTGACGCGGACGCTGTCAAGGCGGCGAGAAAGGCTCTTGAGGACAGAGTTCTCAACGAGGCAAAGGAAATCACAAAATACATAAATGTACCCGTTACAACGCCGTTTGCGATTCTCTACCTTGCAACCGAGGGACTTTACGCTGAGATTGCGTCGTCCCGCTCGGCGATTGCGGAGAGAATTCAGAGCAATTACAGCATTATGATTGCGGGCCCGACGACAATAACCGCGCTTCTTAATTCGCTTTCCATGGGTTTCAAGGCGATTGCGATAAACGAAAAGGCAAACGAAGTCCGTCAGCTTTTAGGTGTTACAAGAGCGCAGTACGAAAAATTCGGCGCATTGCTTGACAAAGCAGGCAAAAAGATTGAGGAAGCCGGCAAATCTCTTGACGACGCTCGCAAGAGAAACGAGCTTATCCGCAAAAAACTTAAGAATATTGATGAACCCGACTCGGCGCAGGCTGAATTGCTTGGCATGGAGTCCGACGGTTTTGAACAGTAAAGGAGAACTTTTATGAAGCATCAGGAACTTATCTCAAAAATGACTCTTGAGGAAAAAGCTCAGCTTTGCTCGGGAGCGGATTTCTGGCATCTTAAAGAGGTAAAACGCCTCGGTCTCAAGCCTATAATGGTCTGCGACGGCCCTCACGGTCTGCGCAAGCAGAACGCTGAGAACGAAAAAATCGGTATCGGCAACAGCTATCCCGCGACCTGCTTCCCCACGGCTGTTACAACCGCCTGTTCATGGGACAGAGACCTTATTTACCGCATGGGTCAGGCTCTTGCGGAGGAGTGCATACAGGAGGAGGTTGCCGTTATCCTCGGCCCCGGTGTCAACATGAAGCGCTCACCTTTGTGCGGCAGAAACTTTGAGTATTTCTCGGAAGACCCGCTTCTTGCGGGTGAACTTGCGGCGTCATTCATAAACGGCGTTCAGTCAAAGGGAATCGGCACGGCGCTTAAGCATTTTGCCGCCAACAGCCAGGAAATGAACAGAATGACAGGCAACAGCATTGTTGATGAAAGAGCGCTCAGAGAGATTTATCTCACAGCGTTTGAAATCGCGGTTAAAAAGGCTCAGCCGTCAATGGTTATGTGCGCTTATAATCAGCTCAACGGCACTTTCTGCTCCGAAAACAACAAGCTTCAGAATGAAATTCTCAGAGATGAATGGGGCTTTGAGGGCGCGGTTGTCAGCGACTGGGGCGCAGTCAACGACAGAGTTGAAGGTCTCAGAGCAGGTGATGACCTTGAAATGCCTTATTCGGGCGGCTACAACGACAAAAAAATCATCGACGCTGTTAAGAGCGGTGAGCTTGACGAAGCGGTTGTTGACGAAGCCGCCGACCGTCTTATTGATATTATTCTTAAAGCAGCTGAGGTTGAAAAGAAACGCTATTATGTGAACGAGCACAATGAGCTTGCCAAAGATGTCGCACTCGGCTCGATTGTTCTTCTTAAAAATGACGAAAACATTCTGCCTATAACCGACAAAAACAAAACCGTTGCGGTTATCGGTGAAATGGCAAAAGAACCGCGTTATCAGGGCGCGGGCAGTTCACTTGTAAACCCGACCAAGATGTGCTCAGCTTTTGACGCGCTGACAGATGCAGGTCTTACCGTTAAATATGCCAAAGGCTACAACAAGAAAACAGGCAAAAAGAAAGACGAAAATCTTATTGAAAACGCTGTTGAAATCGCTAGAGAGTCCGACATCGTGCTTCTTTTCATCGGTCTTACCGAGGAATATGAATCAGAGGGCTTCGACCGCAAGCACATGAAGCTCCCCGACGCTCATGTTGAGCTTATCGAGAAAATCTACAGCGTAAACCGCAACATAGTTGTTGTTCTTTCGGGCGGCTCACCCGTTGAAATTTCGTGGAACAGCAGGGTAAAGGGAATAGTAAATACATACCTCGCGGGTCAGGCTGGCGCGTTCGCACTTGCGGACATCATCACAGGCAAAGCGAATCCCTGCGGTAAATTAGCTGAGACTTTCCCGAGAAAGTGCAGAGATAACCCGTCCTACGGCAATTACGCCGACGAAAAAGACAAGGATTCGATTTATAAAGAAAGCATTTTCATCGGCTACAGATACTATGACAAGGCGCAGAAAAAGGTTCGTTTCCCGTTCGGCTACGGTCTTTCATATACGACCTTTGAGTATTCAAAAATCAAGCTCAGCAAAAAGAAAATCAGCGAGGGCGACACATTAACGGTTACTTTCACGGTTAAGAACACGGGCGACAGGGCAGGCAGCGAAATCGCGCAGGTTTATGTCGCAAAGGGAGACACTCAGATTTTCCGCGCTCCCAAAGAGCTCAAAGGCTTTGAAAAGGTTACTCTCGAACCCAAAGAGAAGAAAACAGTTACAATTGAACTTGACAGCAGAGCTTTTGCGTTCTACAACACGGCGATTTCCGACTGGTGCGTTGAAAACGGCGATTATGATATTCTTGTCGGCTCATCATCAAGAGATATTCTTCAGACGGCAAAAATCACCGCAAACGGCTTTGATAACTCCGTAATGCCCGATTATTCCGCACTTAAAGCGTACTTCTCAGAAGCTCCGCAGGCGGCGACAGACGAGGAATTTAAGGCACTTTACGGCGGCGAGCTTCCGCTTACACCCGAAAAGGAAAAGAGCGACTACAACACCACGATTTACGATAAATCAGACAAAGGACTCGGCAAATTCGTGTGCAAGGCTGTCAAGGCGTTCACCGACAACAGCGACGATGTAAACGCGGGCATGATGGCTTCGGCGGCGATGCAGACGCCTGTCAGAAACTTCATCACAATGAGCAACGGTCTTTTCTCTGAGGATATGGCGGACGGACTGCTGATGATATTCGACGGCGAAAACGCCCTCAAAGGCGCGGGCAAAATAGCCAAAGGCGTACCGCACGCACTCATAAACCTCAAAAAATTCCTTAAATCAATCTGATAAATCCTAATTGAAAACGGGCGGTCAATGACCGCCCGTTGTTTATTTATTCTGATACTTTTTAATGAGAATTTTTGCCGCCTTGTAAATATCTCCGCAGCCGAGGGTGATTACCAGATCTCCGCTTTCGGCATTCTCGAATACATGCTGCGCGACCTCCTCAAAGGTGTTGAACCACACGCTGCCGGGGATTTTCTCCGCAAGCTGAGAGGTGTAAACATTATATGTGTTGACCTCGCGCGAACCCATAATTTCCGTCATGACGCATTTGTCGGGGATTCTCAGCACCTCAGCGAAATCATCCATGAGAATAGCTGTTCTTGAGAATGTGAACGGCTGGAAAACAGCCCATACTCTGTTATAGCCCATTTCCATGGCCGCTTCAAGCGTTACTTTAAGCTCTGCAGGGTGGTGAGCGTAATCGTCCGCAATATCAATGCCGTTGAATGTGCCGAGCTTCTCGAAGCGTCTGCCCGCGCCGCCGAAATGCTCGAGAGCTGTGATAGCTTCTTCGGCGTCAACTCCGTTATAAACTGCCGCCGCGATAGCCGCAAGAGCGTTATAAACATTGTGATAACCGGGAACATTCAGCTCAACATGACCGATTTTTTCGCCCTTGTGGTATGCGTCAAAATGAGCGTAGGCGTGAACCATTTCAATATTGTCAGCGTAAAAATCGTTGGTCTTTTCAATGCCGAATGTGATTCTGTCCTTGTCGTCAATGCCCTCAACAGCCTTGAGCGTGTTCGCGTCGTCGCCGTTGAAAATGAGAGCTTTAGTCGCCATTGTGGCAAATTTTCTGAAAGATTTAATAATATTGTCAAGAGTTTTGAAGTAGTCGAGATGGTCTTCGTCAATGTTGAGGATAACCGCAACATCGGGATAAAGTCTTAAAAATGTATCAACAAATTCGCAAGCCTCGCAGACCATGTTCTCGGTTTTGCCGACTCTGCCGTTGCTGTTGATAAGCGGAAGTTTGCCGCCGATAACCGCCGACGGGTCATTGTTCGTTTCAATAAGCATCTGAGTGAGCATTGATGAAACCGTTGTCTTGCCGTGAGTGCCGCATACGCAGATGCAGTTAGAGAACATATCTGTTATAGCACCGAGCATTTCCGCGCGCTCAAAGGTGGGAATGCCCGAATTCTTAGCCGCGACAAGCTCGGGATTATCCTTCAAAAGAGCGGCGGTATAGACAATCATCTCCGCTCCCTCGATATTTTCGGCTCTCTGTCCCATGGCAACGGGGATGCCCATGTTCTTGATTCTTGTGAGGGTGTCGCTCTCGTTGTTGTCAGAACCCGAAAGCTCATAGCCCTGAGAGTGGAGAATTTCAGCAATAGGGCACATACCCGAGCCGCCTATGCCGATAAAATGTATTCTTTTGACCGTTTTGAGTAATTCTTTAATTTCAGCCACAACTAAAACTCCTTTGTATTTTCACAAAATATTTTCTAATTCATATATTATATTAGATGAGCGATAAGCTCTTCTTACCGTAAGAGGTGAAAAAATGATAAAATTTATTGCGCTCGGCGGCGACGGAAGAACAAAATTTATGGCGCAGAGCCTTACCGATAAAGGCTTTTTAACCGAAACATCCGACAGCCTTTCTGCTTTGGAAAATGCTGACGCCGTTATTCTTCCTCTGCCTTATACAGCGGACAATATACACATTAAAGGAACTGAAATCACCGTTGATGATTTTGTTGCTTCGGTTGACAAAAATAAAACTGTTTTTATCGGCAAGTCCGACGAAAAAATCAAAAATACTCTGAACAGCCGCGGGATAGAGTTCTTCGACTACAACGCCCGTGATGAATTCGCTCAGAAAAATGCCGTTCCGACCGCGCAGGGCGTGCTGAGCTTTGTGCTTAATAATACCGATGTTACGCTGAACAGCCTTAAAATTGCGGTTTTCGGTTACGGAAAATGCGGAAAAGCAATCTGCAAAATTTTCAGAAATCTCGGCGCGGAGGTTATGTCTTTTTCAAGAAGATACGCTTCGGCGGCGGACGCTGAGTCCGACGGAATGAAAGCGTTTCTCATAAAGGACGCTCAGAATCTCGCCGACAGCGCGGATATTATTGTAAACACCGTACCCGTTAAAATTCTCGGCAGAGATTTTATTGATAAAACAAGACAGGACGCGCTCTTGATTGATGTTTCATCTTATCCTTACGGATTTGATATTGATTATGCGCTTTCCGTCAATAAAAAGGTCAATATTCTGCCGTCGCTCCCAGGCAAATGTGTTCCGAAAAGCGCGGGCATAATAATTGCCGAAACAATAATAAACATAATAGAGGAGGGGGGACTATGGAAAAAATCAAATTAGGATTTGCTGTCTGCGGCTCTTTCTGCACGTTTTCAAAAGCGATTGAGCAGATGAAGGAGCTTACAAAACTTGATTACGAAATCACTCCGATTTTTTCCGAGTTTGCCTGCAACACAGTCACTCGTTTTTATAAATCCGCGGATTTTATCTGCGAAGTTGAGGAAATCTGCAATAATAAATCAATTAAAACTATCACTGAGGCTGAGCCGATTGGTCCTAAAAAGCTCTTTGACATTGTTGCCGTCGCGCCGTGCACGGGAAACACACTCGCGAAGCTTGCGGCAGGGATAACCGATACAACCGTTACAATGGCAGTCAAGGCTCATCTGAGGAACAACCGCCCTGTTGTGCTCGGCGTATCAACAAATGACGCGCTCGGTGCTTCGGCGCAGAATATCGGCAGACTTCTCAATGTACGGAATATCTTTTTCGTACCGTTCAGACAGGACGATTCCGCCCAAAAGCCGCGCTCCGTTGTCTGCGATTTCACAAAACTTGACGATGCTTTAAGAAGCGCGCTCAAAGGCGAGCAGCTTCAGCCGATAATGATATAAAATTATAATTTCTCTTTGAAAAGGTCGAGCTTCATTGTAAAATCACCGTTTAAGATGATTTTCTGAAGCTCCTCCTCATTTTCGGGGATAACATCTGTGTAAATTCCCGAGGTAGGAACGAATTTGCCGTGGAAATCCGAGCCCGAAGTTCTTATCTTGTAATCGAATTTATCTGCCCACATGAGAGCAATATCGTTTCTTGAGTCATGACCCGGATGCCCGTTGTGAATTTCAATTCCGTCAACCATGCCGGGCTCAACAACCATCATATTGTCTCTGAACGGGTGTGCCTGAATGACTGTGCAGCCGAAGCTTTTTACAATCTTCATACCTTCCTCGGTCTCGCACTCAATAATATCCTTCATCTTGCGGAGCTTGTCCTCACTCAGACCGAAAATGAGATAATCGTTGTCATTTTCGATAAAACGAAGCTCACATCCGAGATAAACCTTGAAGCCTTCATATTTTTCTGCCTGTTTGAGAGCGTTTTTATAGCCTCTGAGCAGGTAGTCAATTTTGTCGTCCCATGTTGTGTCGGGATTCTCTCTGACAAGCCTTTTGAATGTGTAAGTATGAAGATGGTCGGTAAACATTATTGCGCTGTAGCCGAGAGAATGATATAAATCAACCGCCTGAGCCGCGGGCATCTGACCGCAGTTGCTTGACTCGTCGGTATGAGCGTGAATTTCTATTAAAAATTTATCCATATTAAATCACCCGTAAGATTATACACCCACGGCACGGGGATTTCAATACAAATCTTTCTCATTTATTTCTTTTTTGAGCGTTGGCTCGGTGTTTTCCGCCTTATACCGCGTGTCCTCATAAGTAATCATCAGATATTTTTCGGTTTTATATTCGCTTTTTTCTATATACGGGTTGTTGAATTCCAATGCTTCGCCCGTGAGTGAGACAAGCTCTTTGTCCTCTTTTTTATCGCTGAAAACAATATTGCATTTCTCGATGTTGCCCGTGGTGTCGTTTATGTAAAAGCTGACGCAGGCACTTTTATTTTTCTCGGGGAACCAGTAGATAACATTGTTTTCATCAAAAGATAATTTGTCTGTATTTATTATTTCAGTGTTTGCGGATTTGTTTACTCTGCGCGAAAATTCAAAAATATCACAGTCTTTGCTGCTTTGAGTACAGGAAGTGAAGCAAAGAAGCATAGTTATAATCAGTACAGCCGTTTTTTTCATTGAATTTCACCGATTTCCTCGTCAAATCTGACTTTCAGCTGAGCAAGGACGCGCTTTTCTATCCTCGAAACATAGGAACGTGAAATAGACAGCCTTTTTGCAACCTCTTTCTGAGTCAGCGGCTTTTTGTTGTTGAGTCCGTAGCGCAGAACGATGATTGTTTTGTCCCTCTCGCTGTCAAGCTCCTCAATGAATTCATAGAGCTTTCTGCTCATGGAATTTAAGAAAATATCGTCAAGAATCGTGTCCTCGGCGGCGATAAGGTCAATTAGAGTGAGCGGATTGCCTTCATTATCGGTGTCTATCGGCTCGTTGACGGAAATATCCTGCGAATTTTTCTTTTGCGAGCGAAAATACATAAGAATTTCGTTTTCAATGCACCGCGCGGCGTATGTAGCAAGACGCGTGCCTTTGTCTGACTTGAAAGTGTCAATCGCTTTGATAAGCCCGATTGTGCCGATTGAAATTAAATCCTCCTGGTCGGAAGAATTTGAGTAATACTTTTTAATAACATGAGCAACAAGGCGCAGATTATGCTCAATGAGCTTGTTTTTTGCTTTTCTGTCGCCGTTTTCTGCAAGTTTGACAAGTCTTTCTTCTTCTTTGGCTTTCAGAGCAGGGGGGAACGAGCCCGTATTATTCACATGAAGAATAAAAATCAGCAAATCCTTGAACAGATTTATAAAACTTTCAAACATATCATCACCGATAAATTTATATGCCGTGAAAGCAAAAAAATACCGCAGAAAAACTGCGGTAAAAATATTTATTCGTCGAGGAAGGGGAGGACAACCTCCAGCGTTTTCTCTGCCTCGTCATAGAGGAAAATATGTCCCGAATTTTCAAAGGTAACGAGCTTCGCGTCGGGCAGGATTTCATGGAATCTTTCTGCCTGATAATAAGGCATTGTTTTATCGACCGTGCCCCATACGCAGAGCGTCGGAATCTTCTGCTCAGCCACCGCGAAATAGCCTTTGACGTCCTCTTTAGTGTTGATTATAGTATTTTTAAGGCTTGAACGTGTGCTTTCAATAAAGCCCTTGTATCTGGCGCAGAACGCGAATTTACGCATGAAGTCGTCTTTTTCGTCGGGAGAGTAAATCATCTCGCCTGCACATCGTTTAACAAGCACGCTCTTGCCGATAATCTTGAAAAGAATTTTGCCGAGCACGGGCGCGGAGCATAATTTCATGTAAAACGGCGGCTTGAAGCTGTCCATGCCTGCGGGCGCGAGAAGCACAAGTTTTTTAACTTTTCCCGGGAAAAGACGGCAGTAAGAGGTCGTAACCGTGCCGCCCATTGATGTGCCGAAAAGTATGAATTTTTCGTCGCCTAAAAGCGCGTCGGTCAGCTCCTTGAGCTGCTGAGCAAAAAGATCGGGCGTGTAGTCTTTTTTGACTCTTTCGGAAAGACCTCTGCCTAAAAGGTCATAGCGAAGTACTTTGTAGCCCTTTGCGATGAGAGCTTCATAAATCTTGTCATAAATAAAATAAGGCGTTGCGTAGCCGTGGACGAGAACAACCGCCTCACCGTCGCCCTCCATCTGATAATGAGTGTTGCCGCACGGCAAATCAATAAAGGAGCCGTAGCATTTCGCTCTTTCTTCGTTGTTAAGCTCCAGCTTTTCACACTTTTTGAGCAGTTCTTTTAACTCGGATTTTTCCATATAAAAGCCTCATTTCATTTTATATTTCCGTCTGTAATGACATTTTAGCACAGTTATTCAATATTTTTCAATATCAAAGGGATATTATATTGAAAAAAATGCTCATTTGTGTTAAAATTATTTTCAACATTGAAAAAACGGAGCAAATTATGGTTGTTTTATCTGCGCAGAATTTATCATTGAGCTTTGGTGAAGAAAAAGTTTTTTCTTCGCTTTCTTTTGATATAAAAAATGACGAAAAAGCAGGACTTGTCGGCGTAAACGGTGCGGGCAAAACATCACTTTTCAAGATCATCACAGGCGAATATCATCCCGACGAGGGCAATGTTTTCATCTCGAAAGATATAAAAATCGGATACATGGAACAGCACACCTGCTCGGTCAAGGGCAGAACGCTTTATGAAGAAATCATCAGCGTTTTTGATTATCTTTCGGATATGGAAGCTGAAATCGAAAATGTAAACCGTCTGCTTGAAAAGGGCATTGATATTGAAAAAAATATCGCGCTCCAGTCTGATTTACAGGAAAAATTTGAGCGCGAGGGCGGTCTGACATATAAGAGCAGAGCACGAAGCGCGCTTTTAGGTCTTGGGTTTTCCGAAAGTGATTTCAATATCTCAACTCAGAAGCTCAGCGGCGGTCAGCGTTCAAAGGTTACGCTTGCGAAGCTGTTGCTTTCGCGCTCTGATTTATTGCTCCTTGACGAGCCGACAAATCACCTCGATATTTCGTCGGTTGAGTGGCTCGAAGATTTCATTCTCAGTTATCGCGGAAATCTTATTGTCATATCCCATGACCGTTATTTTCTTGATAAGGTTACGAACAAAACCATTCAGATTGAAAACGGCAAATGCTATTCATATACGGGCAACTATTCCGATTTTCTTGTAAAAAAAGAGTCCATGCAGCGTGCGATTGAGGACAAATACCGCAGTGATATGCAGGAAATTCAGCGTATCGAGGGTATTGTCGCTCAGCAGCGTCAATGGAACAGGGAGCGCAACATCAGAACGGCCGAGAGCAAGCTCAAACAGATTGAGCGAATCAAGGAACAGCTCGTTGTGCCCGACAGCGCGGTTGAAAAAATCCGTTTTGACTTCACACCGAAAGCCGAAAGCGGCAACGACATAATTGACGCGCAAAATCTTTCAAAGTCATTCGGAAGCAAAAAGATTTTTGAAAATATTGATTTCAACATCAAAAAAGGTGAGAGAGTTTTTCTTCTCGGCGATAACGGATGCGGAAAAACCACGCTTTTCAGAATTATTATGGGTGAATACGCCTCCGACAGCGGCAGAATCCTGTGGGGCGAAAACATCTATAAGGGCTATTATGAGCAGATTAAAAAGATACCCGACGACAACCGCACCGTTATTGACGATGTGTGGAATCAGTACCTTAAAATGAATCAGACCTCGGTGCGAAACGCGCTTGCAGCGTTCCTTTTTAAGGGTGATGATGTTTTCAAACGCCTTGCGGATTGCAGCGGCGGTGAAATTGCGAGGGTTGAACTCTTAAAGCTCATGCTCGGCGGTCATAACTTTTTGCTTCTTGACGAGCCGACAAACCACCTTGACGCCTTTTCACGCGAAGCACTTGAAAACACTCTGCTTGAATTTGAGGGTACGCTTTTCATCATATCGCATGACCGTTACTTTATAAACAAGCTTGCCACGCGAATCCTTGTGATGAAAGAGGACGGCATTGACGAGTATATCGGCAACTACGACTATTATATTTCACACAAGCGCACGTCGGCTCAGACGGTTGTTGCAGAGGAGAAAAAACCTGTTAAAGTCAACGAATACAAGCTGAAAAAGGAGCTTGCGTCAAATCTCCGAAAGATGAAAACAAGGCTGAAATTCGTCGAAAGTGAGATAGAAAGGCTCGAAAATGAGATAATTGAAACTGACGAAGCCCTCACACAGCCCGAAATACAGGCGGATTACGAAAAAATAATGGAGCTTACGCAGAAATTGCAGGAGCTCAATGACGAGCACGACGCTTTTTATGACGAATGGGAGGAGCTTCAGCTCAAAATTGACGAGGCGGAAGAACAGATATAAATACAGCAGCACGGTGATTTATATTCACATCGTGCTGCTTTTTTGTTATTTTAGTGAGCTTGTCTGCATATAGATTACCAAAAACCAAAAGGGGAGTAGCAGACGGTGAAAGCATCAACGTTTAATCTTCATTCAATCCATCAGAAAACACAGTATTTTTCGCAGAACAGTGGCATGATAGTTTTAGTCTCGCTGTTTTTCGCGGGGCTGATTTTCGGCTCGTTCTCGGTGAAGTCCGACGCATCATTTCTCAGCGAAAGGCTCATACCGTACTATATGAATTATGTAAAAGTGAATGCGACAGCGTCCGAGCTAACTGTGTTTTTCTCATCGTTTCTCATATACTCGGCGGTCATTGTTTTTGCTTATTTTATAGGTTTATGTGCCGTGGGGATTCCGTTTGTGGCGGCAATTCCGCTTTTCAGCGGCGTATTTGTCGGCGCGGTTTCGGGGTATATTTACGGCGAATATATGCTTCGCGGACTCGGCTACTGCGGAATAATAATTTTTCCTGCGGCGGTGATAGCTGTTGCAGCGATAATCTTCGCCAGCCGTGAAAGCATGTTGATGTCAAGGAATATGCTTAATCTTCTTTCACAGCGGCACAATCAGCAGTATGAGGATTTTAAAAGCTACTCCACGCGATTTCTTATTTATATCGCTATTTCAGCAGGAGCGGCGGCGGTTGAGACAGTCATGACACATTTATTCATCGGTCTCTTCAGTTTTTAAACCGATATTATTAAGCGGACTTTTGTCAACAGCGTTTCTTATCTGCTCATTGACGACGTGAGTATAAATTTCGGTTGTCGCAAGGCTTTCATGACCGAGAAGCTCCTTGAGCACCATAACATCAGTATCAGCGTGCTGATATAAAAGCGTTGCGGCGGTGTGTCTGAGCTTGTGTGTGGAATATCCCTGACCGCCGAGACCGATTTTTTCAAAAAGAGTATTTACAATATGCTGAACGGTTTTCGGGCTGATTCGCTGACGCTGATTGCTTAAGAAAAGAGCATTTTTATCTTTCGGTTTGATTCCCTCGGCGGGGCGTACTTTCATATATTGCTCATAAGCGTTCATACAGGCGTCATTGAGATAAACAATTCGTTCCTTATTGCCTTTACCTGTAACCTTCATTGAGCGGTCAGTTCGTACATCATTATAATTAAGCGAGACAAGCTCCGACAGACGCAGACCGCAGTTGAGGAAAAATGTGATGATGCAGTAGTCGCGCTCTTTATTTTTGCCTTCAATATGGCTGAGCAGGTCAACGCTTTCTTCAAGAGTAAGATATTTAGGCAGAGAACGCTTGTGCCTCGGTCGTTCAAGGTTTTCCATGGGATTTATTTCAATGATTCCGTGAGCCGCAAGCCATTTATAAAACGAACTGATTGAAGAAAACTTGCGAAGACGTGTGTTTTCGCTGTTGTTGTGCTCATAGCGGCAGAAATTTATGTAGTCATACACATCATTGGCGTTTGCGTTGAAAATCAGCTCCTCGGGCGCATTTTTAACGCTGACATCGGAAAAGGGGATATCAGAGCTGACAGTGCCGCTCGAAATAAGCATATAGCGAAGAAAGCTTCTCAAATCAGAGCCGTATTCAAGAATTGTAAGCTCGGATTTATGCAGAACAACCGACTGATGCGTTAAATATTTCTGAACGCACTGGGGGAGTTCTTTTAATTCTTCTTTTCTCATAAAATCACCTTAAAATTATAAATACCTGTACCTAAAAGGGTACAGATATATTTTATCATATATGCTTTAAAAAATCAATAAAATTATACAAAATAAAAATTTTGTATAATTTAGGGGAGGGAAAACAGGTATAAATAAGCGATTACGGGGTATTTTCGCTCAAAGGGAGTATTCCGCCGACATCATATAAAAGCTCGTTTTCTATAATAACAGGTTCTATATTATATTTATTAAGGAAAGAAATTATTTTATCAGCGTCGCTGTGAAGCCTCACATCACCGTTAAAAAGCAGTTTATTTTTATCAATCAGACCTGTGCATCCGCCGATAAAACCGTAATCAAATCCATTGAGCTTAACCGAACCTTTACTTATTAACAATGAATCAATTCCATCGGCTGTGCAGGCGTTGTGGATTGATTCATCGTCCGTAATCAGCGCATTATCATTTATAAGGCATACAGAACATTTTGTGTAGCCTTGATTTACAGAAATTATTTTTAATCCGTTATCTGACGCATATTTAAGGACAAATTTATCGGTTGTCTGAGGGTTGCATATAAGGCTGTCGCCTGCAAAGACAACATTTAAGCGTGAATCGTCGGGATACGGTGATTTAACTGTATTTTTAGTTAATTCTCCCCTATACCCCATTGTTAAATATTTAACAATAGTATTTTTCTGACTTTCATCATATAGAAGTTTGCCTTTTGCGTAATTGAGCAGAAGCATATCCGTATGATAGCTGATTCTTTCATCTAAATTTTTTGATGAAGCTATTACTACCGTTTTTATGTTAAGTTCAACGAGTTTTTGCATCAGTTTTTCGGAATAATCGCTGACCGCAACGGTGCAGACCTTGCCCTGCGGCAGATTGGGACGGGAAAGAGGTTTTTCCATGCTTCCCCCTCCCCTATTGCAGCGCGGCTTCACACGCGGCTCTGATAGTCCTTGCAGGGACGATTTCAATACCCGCATTTTTAGTTGAAGCGGTAATATTCTTAAAATTGTGATATGGAATTATGCACTTTTTGAAGCCGAGACGCGCCGCTTCCTTTATCCTCTGCTCGCAGTTGCTTACGGCTCTGACCTCGCCGCCGAGACCGACTTCGCCAAACGCGATAACGCCCTCATCAACGGGAACATCTTTCAGGCTTGATACAAGCGCGAGAGAAACAGGCAAATCCGACGCAGGTTCGTCGATTCTTAAGCCCCCCGCAATATTGACATAAGTGTCCGTATTTCCGAAGAAATAACCCGCTCTTTTTTCTAAAACAGCAAGAAGCATCGACATCCTGTTGTAGTCAAAGCCGTTTGTCATTCGGCGCGGAATACCGAAATTAGTTGTGGCAACAAGCGACTGAACCTCCGCAAGAATCGGGCGCGAACCCTCCATGACGCAGGCAACGCATGAGCCTGAGGTGTTCTTCGGTCTGCCCGAAATAAGCAGCATTGACGGGTTTTCAACATCTGAAAGCCCTGTATCAAGCATTTCAAAAACACCGATTTCATTCGTCGAGCCGAACCTGTTTTTGACCGCTCTGAGGATGCGGTATGACATATTTTTGTCGCCTTCAAAGTAAAGCACGGCATCGACAATATGTTCAAGCACCTTCGGGCCTGCGATATTGCCGTCCTTGTTGACATGACCAACGATAATTGCAGGAATATTCAGCGCCTTGACCGTAACCATTAAAAGATTTGTGCATTCACGCACCTGCGTAACGCTGCCCGTGGAGTTAGAAAGTCCCTGAATGCCTACCGTCTGAATGGAGTCAATTATAACAAGATTCGGGCGTTCGCTTTTGATGTATTCGCAGATGTATTCCATGTCCGAGTCGCAGAGAATTTCAAGGTTATCTGTGTAAACACCGAGCCTGTCAGCTCTGAGCTTAATCTGATTGGCTGATTCCTCGCCCGAAACATAGAGGATTTTAAGATTTTTGCCGATAAACTGACAAATCTGCAAAAGAATTGTCGATTTGCCGATACCGGGGTCGCCGCTGAGAAGCACAAGCGAACCCTTGACGAGACCGCCGCCGAGAACTCTGTCAAGCTCATTGAGGCCTGTTTTGTAGCGGATTTCCTCGTCAGTAGTGATACTTGTCAGCTTATAGGCTGTCGCGCGTTTTAAAGAAGCTGAGTCGCCCGATTTTTTTGAGAAAGATGCGGTTTTTATTTCCTCGCTCATGGTGTTCCACGAACCGCACCCCGGGCACTGACCGTACCATTTGGGCGTTTCGTACCCGCATTCGGAGCATACATATACAGATTTATCCTTGGCTGCCATTGTTTTCATCCTGTTCTTTGTAATATTTAATAATTCCATCTACTATGGACTGAGCAATTTTCTTCTGATATTCTTCATTCTTGAGGTTTTGCAAATCCTCATAATTCGACACAAAACCGCACTCGACCATTACTGACGGTATCTGTGAATGATAAAGGAGATAAATTTCCGTTCCCGACTGCTTGATTTTTCTGTAGTTATCCTTTTGCAGATTCTGAGCGACTGTGTCCTGTATATTCTGCGCGAGCACAGGGCTTGACGGGTTGTTTTTCGAATAAAAAACCTGCGTACCGTGAACTGAGCTGTCATCAAATTTATTCTGATGAATGCTCACAAAAATCGCGTCGGGGTTTTCATTTATAATCTTTTCTCGGTTGTGAATGTCCGAAACCTTTTTCTGCCGCAGAGATTCAGCATTTTCATCGTGAATTGAATCATCGTTCTCACGCGTCATTATAACATTAAAACCGTAAAGGCGCAGAATCGAAGCCAACTTCTGTGAAATCTGAAGATTTATCACCTTTTCAGCAGAGCCGTCAAGCGCAACAGCGCCGCCGTCCGCGCCGCCGTGCCCTGCATCGACAATAACCGTGCTGCTTCTGAGATTAGTGCTGAAAACGCCGAGAAGTTTGTTTTTGTAATCGGTATAATAGGAAAACAAAATGAGAAAAATAAAAAATATAAGTATAACGGCGGCAACCACCGCTTTATAATGCTTTTTCAATGTCAAAATATCACCCCACATTAACTATTATGCAGGAATGACGCATCTATGAAAAAGAGAAATAAATATCTCACAGGTTTTTTAATCGGGCTGATAAATTCGCTTATCGGCGCGTGCGGAGGAATAATCACCGTTGCGGCTCTGAAAAAGGACGGCATGGAGCAGAACGAGGCTCATGCAAACGCAATAGCGGTTATATTACCACTGAGTATTATCAGCGCGGTGTTTTACATTTTGAATGGATATGCACAGATTCATCAAGCACTGATTTTCATTCCCGCAGGAATTGCAGGCGCGGTTGCGGGAGGAATTTTACTGCCGAAAATACCACAGAAAATACTTAGAAAAGTGTTTGCTGTTTTCATAATCTGGGCAGGAGTGAGGATGATAATTAAATGACCGTGTGGAATATAATTGCTTCCGCAGGCGCGGGATTTTTGGGCGCGATGGGCTTTGGAGGCGGCGGAATACTGATAATTTATCTGACGCAGATATTAAACTACGGTCAGCTTAAGTCGCAGGGAATTAACCTCATATTTTTCATTCCGTCCGCTGTTGTCGCGCTGATAATTCACATAAAAAACGGGCTGATAAAGTTCAAAGAAATTCTGCCGCTGATTATCGCCGCTCTGCCCGGTGTCGCGCTCGGGTTATACCTCACAGCCGTGATTTCAAGCAAAATTTTAGCCGATATATTCGGAGTGCTTTTGATTTTAATGGGTATAAAAGAGTTTTTTTCTAAAAAAGATAAGCAGAAAAGGAGCTGAGCATTTCAGTTTAAAAATGCGTCAACCCCTTCTTTTAATGTTTTTTACGGTAGTCAAGATAATCCTGCAAAATGATTGTTGCCGCAACCGCGTCAACAACATTCTTGCGCTTCTGACCTCTTGTGTTTGTGTTGTTAAGATAGCCGTGAGCCTCAACGGTTGTAAGGCGCTCGTCCCACATAACCGTTTCAATGCCCGTCAGCTCGCCGAGCTTCTGTGCGAAGTCGATGCACTTCTTTGCTCTCTCCCCTATTGTCGAGTCCATATTTTTCGGAAGCCCGACAACAATCATTGACGGCTTAAGCTTCGTGCATATTTCATTCACACGGCTGAGAACCTTCGGCTCATAGTTCTGATGTATAACCTCTACGGGAGAAGCCAGAAACTCCATGGCATCGCATACCGCAATACCTGTTCTGGCATCACCGTAATCAACTGAAAGTATAACCATAATTATTCTGCCACATCGCCGCCGGTGTCTCCGCCGCTGACGGTGCCGCCTCCTGTACCTGCACCAGTGTCGGTTCCACCGCCTGTTGTGCCGCCCGTTGAGGGTGTGGAACTGGTAGTACCGCCTGAGGTCGTACCTGTTCCGTCGCTGTAGCTATAGCTATAACTCGGTGTTGAGTAATGACCGCCTGAGCAATAACCGGGAAGATTATCGGGATCATACCAGCCGAGATATGACGAGCCGCTTGAGTAGGTAGTCAGCTTGCCGCATGACGGGCAGTAGTATTTCTGAGAAATTTCGCTGTGCTTTTCCATCTCTTTATACTTGAGATTTTTATGAACACGGTTCATTACAATTTTGAAAATTTCACCCGCAGGGTTGACGCTTGAGCTTACATTTATCTGCTTGGGCGTATCGTAGCCGTACCAAACGGACGCGAAGTAGTAAGCTGTGCCGCCTGCAAACCATTTATCCTTGTAATCGTCGGTGGTACCTGTTTTCGCAAAGGTCTCAAAGCCGTCAACGCCGTAGCCTTTACCTGTACCGACAGATGACGTGATAACCGTTCTCATGAGCTCGCGCATAACATCAGCAGTACCTGCCGAGAAAATCTGTTCGCTCTTGTTATGTGTATTGTCAAGTACAATCTCGCCCTCGGGATTTACAACCTTATAGTATGAGTAGGGCTTGTAATATTTACCGCCGTTACCAAGTGAGCAGTACGCAGCGGTAAGGTCGAGAGAAGTAACACCGTAAGAGAACGCGCCGATTGCAAGACGCTCAACGCCGTTGTCGCCGTAATCAGAATATAGCGTCGAAATATGGAGCTTATCTGTGAGCATTTTAAAAGATTCTGCTTCGCCGTAGTTGTTCATAATAAGACGTGCAGGAACAGTATTAAGCGAACGTGCAAGTGCGTTCTGAACAGAAACATATCCGCCTGTGCCGTAGTCGCCGTTGTAGTTCTTCGGCCAGTGCTTGCCGTTTACATCTTTACACCACTGGTCAAGAATCATTGATGACCATGTAATGCCACCCTGATCCATTGTGGGAGCATAAGCAGAAAGGGGCTTGATTGATGATCCGGGAGGTCTCGGAGAGTCTGTGGCACGGTTAAGGCTTCGGGCGCCCTCTTTTTTGCCTGCGCCGCCGACAATGCCGACAACTCTGCCGCTGTAATCCATAATTGTCATAGCGGACTGAGCGTACTGTTTATCAATGAAGCCTGTTCTGTTTTCATAAACATCTTCAAGGATTTCCTGAACTCCCAAATCAACAGCGGTATAAATCTGAAGACCGTCGTTATAAATCTTGTTGGAAGCCTCAATTCTTGAACAGTTTTCCTGTTCCATGAAGTCTTTTATTACCTGGCTGATAACAAAATCAACATAGTAACCCTGTACTTTTGTTTCTTCTTCTTTTTCTTCTTTTTTCTGAACTGTGCTGCCCTGATAATTGTCATCTGTTACAAGTACAAGTTCTTTTTTCAGAGCTTCTTTATACTGACTTTCTGAGATATAACCCTGCTCTAACATACATTTAAGGCAGTAATCGCGTCTGACTTTATTATCTTCCTTGTGATAGATAGGGTCAAGCGCATAAGGATTCTTGGTTGTGGAAGCAAGAGCGGCAATTTCAGTAAGATTAAGGTCTTTGAGTTCCTTGCCGTAGTAATTTTCCGCCGCAGTCTGAACACCGTAGCAGCCATGACCGAGATAAATAGTGTTAAGATAGGCTTCAAGAATAACATTTTTCGTGTCATATCCGAACTTATCAAAGGATTTCTCCATATTGAGAGCCTTGAGTATTTCGTGATATTTACGAACGTATGTTGTCTCATTATCGCCTGTTATGTTTTTAATAAGCTGCTGAGTTATTGTTGAACCACCCTGGCTGTTGTTCTTTATCGCAACGCCGATAGTTCGCTTCCAGTTTACGCCGTGGTGGTCATAAAATGTTTTGTCTTCAAGCGCAACAAAAGCGTGCTGAACTTCCTCGGGAATATCCTCGATATTAACCCAGACGCGGTTTTCTGTTCCGTGAAGTCGCGCAAGCTCAACAGTTTCACCTGCGGCATCAGTTGCGTAAAGAAACGTAGTCTGATGAAGCTTGCCTTTGATGGTCGAGAGTGTTATGGACTCCTTCTCATTATCAATAAACGAAATAGCGTTTATCCCAACAAAACCAACTACAATAGCCGCTGTAAACACAAAAACAGCCGCTATGGAAATTACAACAGCAAAAAAGTTTGAGACACCGTTTCTGTTTTTCTTTTTCTTTTTTGATGCCATCAAAAAACCTCCTTGTATCAGATTACATTTCCTTGCGAAGAATAGCTCCGTCGGGAATTATTTTATCACATTCAAATGAAAAATCCATCATCGGGTGAGGAGCATTGTCGATAGTCTCCCCTGCTCCGTTCTGTAAATCAGAAACCTTTACCTTGAACGGTTCACAGCCGCGCTGCATGACTTCAAGTTCATCGCCCTCAAAAAATCGGTTGCGCTGAAAGCCGTAAAGTCTGCCGTTTTCAGTCTTTCTGACCTCAGCGACAACATTCCATTCACGGCGGTAGCCGCCGTCATAAAAGATTTCCGCGTTGTCCTGCGGTCTGCCGTAATAAAAGCCTGTGCAGTACTGACGGTAGCTGACCTTTCTGACTTCCTGTGAAATCCACTCGGGAAGTATGAAATCTTCTCCGTCAGAATTGAGATAAGCGTCAATCGCGGCTCTGTAGGCATTGGTTATAACTGCCGTATAATACGCCGATTTTGCCCTGCCCTCAATCTTGAAACTCGTAATTCCCGCTTTAATCAGCTCGGGAATATGCTCTATCATGCACATATCACGGGAATTCATGAGATATGTACCGTTGTCGTCCTCAAGAACGGGGAAATATTCACCGGGTCGTGTTTCTTCCATAAGATGATATTTCCATCTGCACGGCTGAGCACAGTCGCCCCTGTTGGCGTCTCTGTCGGCAAGATAGTTGGAAATCAGACATCTGCCCGAGAAAGACATACACATAGCTCCGTGAACAAAGCACTCAATTTCCATATCCGACGAAATTTTTGCACGAATCTCGGCAATATCGGAAAGTGAAAGCTCACGCGCGGTTACAATTCGCCTTGCGCCGAGCTGGTAAAAGACATTGGCTGTCTCATAATTTGTAACGCCTGCCTGAGTTGAAACATGAATATCCATATCAGGCGCGTATTTTTTAGCGATATTAAGCGTACCTAAATCGGAAATTATGAGTGCGTCAACACCCGCGGCAGACGCTTTCTCAATGAAAGACGGAAGTCTGCCGAGTTCATTGTTCCTCGGAACTGTGTTGCAGGTAAGATATACCTTTACATTCTGTTTATGCGCCGCTTCGGCGGCATTCTCAAGCTCCTCAAATGTGAAATTCATCGGAGCTGTGCGCATACCGAACTCCGCACCGCCGACATATATAGCATCCGCACCGAAATACAGAGCCTTGTCAAAGCGTTCTCTGTCCCCCGCAGGGGCAAGAAGCTCGGGAGTTTTTATAAAATCTTTAATGTTAGTTTTCATTGTTAATTCTCTGAACAACGCTGTAGTCGTAGTCAAACTGGCTCTTCGTGCTTGCAAGGTAGATGTTTCCGCGCTTGTCGTGCTGGAAGAAATAGTAGTTTGTGTTTGACGGATACAGCGCGGCATCTATTGCGTCAAGACCGGGGTTGGCGATAGGTCCGGGAGGAAGACCTCTGTTTTTATCTGTAGCGTATTTATTGAGATAATACGCTTTCTGACCTACGCCGAAATTCGCCGCGTCATAATAATTTGAAATATAATCGTAAGTTGAATCACAGCCGATTGACGGGTAGTTCATGGAGTTTCTCAGACGGTTATGGATAACCGACGAAACATCTTTCATCTGCGTGCTGTCGGCAGCTTCTTTCTGAATAATAGAAGCTATTGTTATAATCTGATCCATGGTGTAGCCGAGTTTTTCAGCCTGTGCCTTACATTCAGCGTCCCAATGAGAGCCGAACGAGGCAAACATCTTGGCAATAACGCTGTTGGGATCGGACTCAACATAGAAATCATAGGTATCGGGGAACAGATAACCCTCGAGATTCTGATATCTTGAATCATCGTTCGGAACATCATTGAGGAAAGGATATTCATTTGCGTGTGTCTGAGCGAATGAGTCAAGCGCAGCGTAAAGAGCCTTTGCCGAGCATACATTATTTGTTTCAAGCTTCTGGAACATCTGAGTGATTGTCCAGCCTTCGGGGAAGCTGACGGTAACGGTTTCAGCAGTTTTGTTCTGCTGAAGGCATTTATAAAGCATACCCTCAACACCCATGCTCTTTTTGAATGTATAGGCGCCGGGTTTGAATTTATACGCTTCATTGTCGAAATGTCTGAATTTCGCAAAGAGCTTACAGAAATTCTTTCTGCTGACAAGGTTTTCCTCAGCAAGAATATCTATAATTTCATCATAAGTGAGATTCTGAGTAAGGTCGTCCTCGCCCTTATCGTTCTTTTTGTAAATATCAACAGGAACTGAATCATCTGACTGAGTAATGGCGAGAACATCGTTGATTGCTGTAATTGAAAGATAAGAAGCAAGCGTTGTAAAAATCAAAATGCACGCAAACAGCACAACCGCAAAACGGCTGCCGACTGATTTAATAGTCTTTTTCGCGTTCTTTTTTGACGCTGAGGTTCTGACCGTGCTCTGAGAAGCGGGACGTTTTGCTCCTGTTGAAGACTGTTTACCAACGGTCGGCTTGTTTGCGGACGGTCTGTTGGTAGGAATAACAGTTACATTTCTGCCTTTATAATTGGAAAAATAAATTGATGAATTATCCGCAGGCTTGTCGGAATCCTGAGAAACTCGCGTTGAAGGCGCGTAATTGAAATCGTCGTCATCAATATGAACGACAAATTTCTTTCTCGGTGCCTGTGAATCAGACTGAGGCGTGCTTCTTGTAACACTCTCAGCGGATTTTTTTATACCTGAACCGGGTTCGGTCTTTTTTTCCGACGAGTTGTAATACGACAAGAGAGAATCTATGTCAATATCTTTTTCATTTGTGTTTTTATCTTTGGGATCCATAACCGAACCTCCTTTCAGAATTTATCTCGGGCACTGAAGCGACGCTTTGAGTGAAGCGGCTTTTTCCTCGCCTTTAAAATACTTAACAATGTTTATTCCGAAATCAACGGCACTGCCCATACCTTTTGCGGTGATGATATTGCCGTCCTCAACAACAAAATCACTGCTGACCTGTGCGCCCTTGAGCTCTGACTCAAAGCCCGGAAAGCACACGGCGTTTTTGCCCTCAAGCAGTCCCTTATGACCGAGGATTGACGGAGCGGCGCAGATAGCGCACATCAGCTTGCCGTTTGTTGAGCAGTAATCAATAAACTTGTTGACAGTTTCGTTTGCTTCAAGATTAAGTGTTCCGGGCATTCCGCCGGGAAGAAGTATTCCGTCGACCTCGTCGCTGAGCTTAGCCTC
Source organism: Acutalibacteraceae bacterium (assembly GCA_045640865.1). Classification (GTDB taxonomy): domain Bacteria; phylum Bacillota; class Clostridia; order Oscillospirales; family Acutalibacteraceae; genus CAG-488. The sequence goes on from JAZUFU010000061.1 coordinate 57,991, forward strand.
AGACTCGTCAAGGTCGCAGAATACGGGAATATTATGAGAGCCGCTGACAATCTTTGAACCGATACCGACGGTATAAATCTCGATTTCCGCGCGTCTGATAACATCAATTGCCGCGATTGCTTCAACTTCTTCAAAACCTTTTGCAAGAAAAGCATAAAGCATAAACATTCCACCCCATTTCATCACACTATGATACACCTTTTACCTATAAAAGTAAATAGTATTTGCGATTTTTATATTATTTTATTGATATATTTGTCAATTTCAGCGCCGATTGACTCAATGCTTCTCGGTTTATCGCCGTCAGCGCAGTCAATAACTACCCAGCCCATTACCTCGGCGGCGCGTTTGGCGGCAACACGGCATTTCAAAAGATAATCAATATTCGCCTCGTGAATGTCTTTTTTGTTTTCATCGCCTTTGTATCGTTCGCTCATCATTCGCTGTGAAATTTCAATAGGCATATCAAGATAAATAACAACATCTGGCTTGGGAATACTGATTTTTTCATATTCAAAGTCCTGAAGCCAGTCAAAGTAACTGTCCCATTTATCCGCCGGGAGCTTTGTAGCCTGATGATAGGCGTTAGAGGTTGTGTATCTGTCGGCAAGAATAACCGTGCCGCTGTCATAGTCCTCTTTCCACTTTGTCTTGTAGTTTGCAAAACGGTCAACAGCATAAAAACAAGAAGCGGCGTAGGCGTTGACATCTTCGGGATTTTTACCGAAATCGCCATTAAGATACTTTTTAACAGGAGCACAGCACTCGCTGTCATAATCGGGCAACTTGATTTTTTTAATTTTTAATCCGCTTTCGGTAAGTCTGTTTGTCAGACGCTCAATCTGAGTAGATTTTCCGCTTCCGTCAAGACCTTCGATAACTATAAGTTTTCCCATAAAAAATTCACCTAATCTTTTTTATAATAAACAGTAAGCATTATTGTGTTAAATGTCAGCTAATTATACCACATATATGTCATTTTGCAAATATAAATATAGAATTTTATAAATATTTTACATTTATCGTTCAATAAACAAAAAGGGCCCTTAAAAGAGCCGCTTTATTGTTTTCTGAGTTTTGATTTCAGAATATCGAAAGCTATTTTGGTTTTTATAAAAAAGGCTTTCGGGTAAAAACGCATAACCTTGAAATCAACAACATCAAAATTATTAACCCTGTTATATGTATGCACACCGCATTTGCCGGACAGTCTTCTGTCTGTCTTTATATCCTTCGGAGAAATCTGCTTTATAAAATGTTCTGAATAATCCTGCAAGGAATCAATTTCCAAAAATTCCAGATTTTTACCGTATTCATTGTTGCTGCAATCCTGAGCAACTCTGATAAGTCTGTCTTCTTTTCTTAATATTTTTCCTGCTTGTCTTGAATATCTGTAATCACATGAAATCATTTTTTCAGACAGTATTTCGGGCTTAAGTGTATTATTTTCAATTTCCATAAGAAACAGTTTGCAGCCGTATAAATCTTCTGTTCCTTCTGATGTTAATAAATATGTTCTGTCTTTATTCTCTAAAACAACAGTATCGCAAAGTGCTCTGTTCATCGGCTTGGCGTAATACTCTTCCCATTTGTCGGGGAATTCAACGCATCTGAAAAGCTTCAGATTATTTTCACAGCCGCTTTCGGGTAAAATAAATATTTCGTTATTATACTCAAATATGAACGGAAACGAATAATGAAAACCTGTGTCAATTACAATTTTCGGCTTTGTGAGCTTTCCGTCAACATATCTGGAATATCCGATACCCGCATATCCTTTTTCATTCTGCATAACTTCCATAAAAACATAATATGAACCGTCGTGAAAATATACAAAAGGATCGGCATACCATTCATCTTTATTACGCGGGATGAAGCTGAACTTTGTTTCAGAATCGTCAATAAGGTCATTCTCACAGATTCGATACCCGACTGTATATTCAGCTTTTGTAAAAAATCTTAAGATATTCATTATGTGATTCTCCCTGTTAAGGCGTAATTTTATAATATTTTATTGAAACTGTTTCTCCGCCAAGACGATATTTATATTGCTCAGTTCCTTTAAGCAAATCAAAGGATTTAATCATATTTTTTTCATAGGAATCTTTAATAAACTGATAAATACAAACCATGCACGGTGAATATTTAGCATAAGATTCTTTGAAGCAGACAACAGGTATTCTTATAGCCTTACTGTCTTCAAGCCCAAAGCACAGGCCGATTTTTTCTTCACCCGAATAGCATCCGAGAATGAACGCGTTATCGAGCGATGTCATGGCGTCTGTCAGGATATTATATCTTTTTTTCTTTATATTTTCCGCTTTTGAAACCAGTTCATTTGCAAAAAACATCAAGCGGTTTTCTTCGGCTTTCCGCTTGTTTTTTTGTCTTTCGGAGTAAATGCTGTAAAACTCTTTTGCATCATCTTCGGAGATGCTTTTGTATAACTCATAATGAATATCAACACCGTCTTTTGCCGCCCTGTTTTGTGCTGTACGAAGATTCTGCCTTGAATGCTTTGACAACTCTTTATTATATGTCTCAAAGTTTTCTTTTACAGGAATTTTTACGCAATCCCCTTCAAATAAAAATGATGAAGAATACTTTTCATCGAGATATCTGCACATAGAAGTTTCGGGTAGAATCTGATGCAGATTAAACGCGGAAACAGAAAGCCTTTCTTTAATGCAGATAATTAACTGCTCAAAGCACTCAGCTGAGAAATCATCATAAATAAAGTTCAGATAATCAGTATAGCCCCATTTGCCGAGGATATATGCTCCGCTGTCAATATTGAACTTCGAAAAAAAGCGCGGAAGATTTACAATAAACAACGGTGCAATCATTTTGATTTTTTCATCGTCGTACGCTGCGGCATAAAAGACTTTACCTGGTATAATATATGCCTTTTTTTTATACTGCTCATTGATCATTGAATACCATGAATACGACTGGAAAGCGGTCATATCGCTGCCGTTTTCCAATGATTTCCACTCGTCCTTTAACAGTTCAAACTCCTGCTGAGGCCTTATTTTTACAGTAATCATATATGTCTCCGAAAATAAATATTCATTTAAGAATGCTGTTTATTTTTTTGTAAAAATTCTTAAAATTCTTATGGTTATATTCTCCGATGGTTTCAAATCCCGCTTTCTGAACACCTTTAAGGCTTGCAATATTATCTTTCATTACATAAGCTATTAAAAGCTGATTGGGATTATTATTGATTATATTCTTCAATAAATCAGAATAAAAGCCCTGTCTTCTTTTTGGGGGATTTGTATAAAAATCGAATAAAACACAGCAGTTATCCGGAATTCGGAAAACACTGCAAATCTCGATAAAGTTAATTTTTTTCGAATCAGCGGTGTACCATCCGTAACATCCGTATTCGTTATTCTCTGCGAGCATGCAGAAACGGTTTTTGCTGAAATCATGTGTGTCCGATGAAGAAATCGGCAACTTATATTTTATGCGCAATTCATCAAAGTCTTTTTTATTATCAATTTCAAAATAGATTCTATCACTGTTTATTTCAGGCTTTATATCATTTTTATATCCAAAAAAAACTAAAATGTTTTTAGTGAAGCATATATATATGCTTTTAATTTTCTGGATAATACGTTTGAGAATCATAAATACAAGCTCCTTTGTTTTGCGTAATTTACTGTAAATATTATATATTAAATGTTGTAATAATGCAATAGTGCATTTATGAAATAATTATATAACAGTCAAACTGTATTCAAAAAGCACCTGCTTCAGCAAGTGCTTTCTGATGGCTGGGATGGCTGGATTCGAACCAGCGGATGAGGGAGTCAAAGTCCCTTGCCTTACCCCTTGGCGACACCCCAGAGTATAAATATATTTACCTAAAAAAAGTGCGCAGTCAATTTCTCGACTCCGCTTAAAAAAATGGGGTGGGTAATCGGGCTCGAACCGACGACCTCCAGAGCCACAATCTGGCGCTCTAGCCAACTGAGCTATACCCACCATATGGCGCGCCAAAAGGGACTCGAACCCGTGACCTACTGCTTAGAAGGCAGTTGCTCTATCCAGCTGAGCTATTGGCGCACATATTATGGAGCGGGTGATGGGAATCGAACCCACACGACCAGCTTGGAAGGCTGGAATTCTACCACTAAACTACACCCGCGTCTTAACGACTTGCATATCATATCACAATAGAAACAAATTGTCAACACCTATTTTTAAATTTTGAAAAAAAGTTTAAAAAATATTACATCATTGGCACAATTTCTTCCAAAAAGGGTATCGTTGTGAAATGCTTTGTGATTCGTTATTTTAAAGGATTTTTCATTTGTTGTTTTCTTTTGCGGTGTTTATAGATGCAATCAACATCCTTCGTATTGTGCCGCAACGTCTTTTCTTCGACATTCCACCATTTTCGCACACTCGGCGCCGACACACCGACCTTCTTTGCGATTTCATTTGCTGTCATTCCTTTTTGATGACATCGTCGGATTTCTAAAAACTGTTCTTTGGAAACCATGTTATTTTACCTCCTTCTTTTGTTTTGCTTCCAAAGAGTTATACTGCTTTCAATACGCATCACCACCTTTATGAAAAAACTTCTATTGCATCAACGCTAAAATACGATTGTATCGGATATTAGCGTTGAAAAATCGTTATCTTATCCAAAAACAGCGCAGGCTATTGGTGCCTGCGCTGTTTCCTACGTCAAATATCGTCCATAAGTAAAAAGCCATTACAAGGAAGCAATTTTTCGTATTGTTTTTGCTGGTGTGAGGAAGGTGTAATCCCAATGTCCTGTTTTTCTTCGCCAATATCCTGTTTTTGACGGTCAATGTCCTGTTTTTCGCTGAATGTCCCACTAATATGCATACAGCGGTTAAGGTCTTCATTTTCTATTTCAGTTGTCTACAAATTGAAGACAACTTGTTTTTATGCTTATTGAGTTTTTTTAATCATATCGCGTGCCTCGTATTTATATTATTTCCAACAAATGCAACCGGTATTTGAATCATTTCTCCGCACTGCGTAAAAAGCCAGTCTAAAGGAACTTACAAAGTTCCTTTACTGAAGTACTTACTATTCCTGATTCTTTTTCTGATAAAATCGCGCGAAAAAGATATATAGAAAAAGTTACGCGAAATTGAGCCAGACTGGGGCAGTTGAGCAGTTATTTTCCAAGTGCCTTTTCCCAGTCCGCTTCTTTGAATCCAATAAGTACAAAATTATCACTAATAAGAAGTGGACGTTTGACAAGCATTCCGTCAGACGCCAGAAGTTCAAGCTGCGCATCTTCGCTCATGGTCGGAAGCTTGTCCTTAAGCTGCAGTGCTTTATATTGCAGACCACTGGTGTTGAAAAATTTTTTCAGCGGCAATCCGCTTTGCTTATACCACGCCTTTAGTTCTTCGAGAGTCGGATTGTTTTCTTTTATGTGTCTTTCATCAAATGCAATACTTTTGTCTTCAAGATATTTTTTTTGCTTTCTGACAGGTTGTGCATTTCGGATAACAGATAAATAGCATTTTTATTTCTTCCTTTCGGATATTATCTTGGTTGCCTAAATTCGGAATACTGTAACGCGCGACTGTGTTGAGTGGTTTTTGCAATTTCTGCAATAACCACTTTTTCATTCAACTTTACCTTCGCAAATAGCTTCTTCAAACGTCTGCCGACAGAAGCAGTAGAAACATCAAGCAGTCCTCCATACTTTTCTGAATTAACCGCTATATTTGTCTTTGATCAGTGCATTGAGAAAAACATCTTCGTACGCTGCGCAATACATCAAAAAGCAGATTCATTTTCCGTCCATATGTAAAAACCATTTTACCGCCTATAGTATTCTTCCAGTTTCGCATCACATATTTCAATGATATGCGCTTTCTCACCTTCGGTCAGTTTCTTCCAGACTGTGCAATCGACTTCAACAACGCCAAGCGTTTTTGTATGGCGTATCATGTTCATATCCTCAAAACGCTTGAACGGGTTTGAAAGGATGTTTCGTTCTGCCTCTTTATCAGTGTAACCACCTTTTGCAAAAATGCTGTTGGCTTTTTCGACTTTTAGTCCCGCTGTGCGGCGTCCTTCATAATACCTGCGATAATAATCAACAATATCCGAAATTTTTACTCGACCGGCTGCATCCGCATGTTCCAATATTGCCTTGAGCAACACTGGCTTATACGAATAGCTCATATCCATTTGCTCAACCATTTCCATGAACAAGTTTTTTCGATTACTATCGTCAATAAGCTGCCAGCCATACTTTTCGGCGTATGCCTGTAAAGTTTCCTCTTTGAAATATTTGAAGGAGCGGTGTTCGCTCATGGGAACAATCAGATCCGGCACCAACATACCCTCACGCAGATACCGTTCAATCGTTTCAGATTGCACATCCACTCTGCGTACAAACTCCATTTGGCTGATCATACCGGCAGCGTCTTCCTGCCAGTTAAAGATATCCACAACTTCGAAGTCTGTTGCATCGACAGGATAGTCAATGACTGCGTCCGGTTTTTCCCCTTGACGATAGAGTTCCGCCTCGGCCTCGCGCTGTCCTTTTTTGCCAAGTATCAACGCACCGCCGTGGTAATCCTTGAGCTTGAACAGGCGATGCAGGGAATACGGCATGTTATACTGGCTAGCGTTGTCTACAAAATCAAATACCATCAGATGATCTTTGCCGTCAGCGGTACGCATACCGCGCCCGAGCTGTTGCGTATAGAGCACCCGGGACATAGTGGGACGAGCCATGAACAGGACTTCCGTTTCCGGGCAGTCCCAGCCCTCATTGAGAAGATCGCAGGCGCACAATACGTTCAGTTCACCTGATGCAAATTTTGCAAGCTGCTCATTGCGATCTGCCGTTTTCATACTGCCAGATACGGCGACGGCATTGATACCGGCGGCATGGAACAATTCCGCGATCTGTTCCGCGTGCTTAACAGACGCACAGAACACAACTGTTCGTTTATTTTTCACATATTCCAGCCAGGTATCGACGATAAGCTGGTTTCGTTCCGTGACACAGATTTTCACATCCAGATCGCGGATGTTATATTGCACACTGTTGAAGCGCACTTTTGTCATATCAATATTCGTGTGAATGCGAATGCATCGCACCGGCACAAGGGTGCCAATTTCCACTGCACTCTGTATATCCAGCTTGTGCGCCGTATTTTTGAATATCTCGAGAATATTGACATTGTCGGCGCGTTCCGGTGTCGCCGTTAAACCGAGCGTGAATTTTGGCTTGAAATACGCCAGTACGCGCTGATATGTATCTGCTGTGGCATGGTGTGCTTCATCGATGATGATATAGTCAAAGTCGTCGTCCTTGAATAAATCCAGATTCAATGCGATGCTTTGGATGCTGCCACATACGACATGAGATTCCGTATCTTTGATACTGTCGGCAAATTTTCCGATGCTTGCTTCCGGCCAGAGACTTTCAAAGCAGTGATACGCCTGATTAACCAATTCCATGGTGTGTGCTACAAACAGCACCCTGCCGCCACAGCGTTTGGCATCCATGACTGCCGTGACAGTTTTCCCAGTACCGGTGGCATGATATAGAAGTGCAATTGTCTCTTTGTTGGCGCGCATAGCCGCCAGCGAATCAAGCGCTTCCTGCTGGTATTCTCGCAGTTCCAACTTTTCGCCATTGACGGCTTTGCCGCGTTGCGTCGGAAGATAATCATCAATCTCTTTGAAACGCGGATCGTTGCCGAGAAAAATGCGTAGCTCGTCCTTGACGGTATCCGGTTGTTTCTGCATTTGACGGACCGCCCAACGGTACACATCCCAGCCGAGATGGATCATGCTGTTCTGTTTCAGCAGGTCGTCGCAAAATTTATCCTGCGATACAAGACGAGAATTGTGCGAAGCCTCGTCGTCGATTTCGATAGCTACACGCTTTGCGCCACTTTCCAACACAAAGTCAGCAAAGCGAGTATTCTGGTAAATATCGAAAAATGGGTATTGCGAATACAGGTACCCGGCTTTTTCGGCTCCAAAGGTATCTGAAAACAGCTCTATAAATAAATCTTCGGCAACACTGCCGGACGCTGCTCTGTACTCGCTCATATTTTCACTCTCTTATTTTCCTGATCGAAATGTTCGATCTATTTTTCCCAGGGCGATTAAACGCGATTCAATTGCCCCTCTACTGCGGCCATGTTCGCTTGCTATTGAAGCAACAGACATGCCAGAATCGAATTCTTCTAACAACTTGTTTTCTTCAACTTCGTTCCACGGATTGCCTGCATTTTGTGGCTGAGGTTTCAGTTTTGAAGAAGGGATTGAATCAATAACCGCATGTAATGCACGTATGACGTCCGCCTGATTACAGGAGTCTTCCGGTGGCAAAACTTCACCAGTTATGGGATTCACACCATCCGCCAACACCGTGAGGATTTCTTTTGCTCGAATAATATCCATCGTTAATTCTCCCTTACATCAATTAGCAGAATTCTCTTATCGAAAGCGCCGCGCTTTTCTGCCTTGGCGGCACGCACCTGCTCCAACTCAGCCAAGGTATAACCGCGAGCTTTGGCCGCGGCATATATTACTTCCAGCAGATCTGCCAGTTCTTCTATGTTCTGGTCCTTGTGATATTCCGCAAGCTCTTCATCCAACTTGGCATCTATCATTTTGAGATATTCCTCATCTGACAATATTGCTGTCGAGCAGTTTTTTCCGCCTTGCTCAATGATCTCGGGTATGCGATCACGGACAAGTTTGTTATATGTAATAGTATTCATAACTTTACCTCAATTCGGGTATCCCAATCTCAGCCATAATTTTTCTCCTTTAATTATATGTTTTTAAAATTTCTCTTTTATATAATGCTTTTCAGCAGCTCCACTGCTGGTTCGTCGTTTGGATCATTCGTCCCGAGGTCGCCGTGGAAGGCGCGGGCGAGGATGGCTTTTTTTATCAGGTCGATTTTCTCCACCACCCCTTCGC
>JAZUFU010000062.1:0-22140 GCA_045640865.1 Acutalibacteraceae bacterium
CATTGACGGGTCCTGATAAACATAAACCTCTTTGTTGGAGTATTTTGCGCCGTAGGTTAATGTTTCGGGGTCGCACTGAGATACGGCGGAGATAATCATATTTTCATCAATGTCTGCTTTTTCGGGGAAAACAAAATCAAGCGTTCCTTTTTTAGAATCAGCGTTTTTGACTACGGCTATGTCTGAAAGCGGGAGCTTCTCCCAGTCCCACTCGATTTTAAGTTTGTTGATTTCAACACATTCGCAGCCGCGGAATATCATGGCGGTTACAACATTCGAGAACATAAGCGTTGCCCCTGCGCCGTCAATGAAAATATTTTCAAAGTCAAGGAAAGGAAGAGCATCTTTATTGTCAAGGTAATATGTACCGCTTTCAAATCTGAGCTTCGTGTTCGGGTGATTTTTGCAGTAATTCAGCGCGGCTTTAAGCTCCTGAAAATTATCCTTCTTTTCGGGACTCATGCCGAAAGCGGAAACATTTATTTCATTGAGCTCTCTCGCGGGACGTTCAATATAAAAAACAGCGCCGTCCGCGCCCTCAATTTTATCAAAGGAGCGGTGGGCGTTGTATTCGGGCTGAGGCTCTTTGAGCACTTCGGGGCTTTCTTTTTTCTGCACCTGAGCAGGAAATAGAAACTCAAACAGCATCAGAAATGAAGCGATAAGCGAAAGAAATTTTACAAGCATAGTTACACCTCACTGTTTATTTTCAGCCTTTAAGCCGAGAATTGTACTTGTCAGTCTGAATTTTGCAAACAGAGCCGACAGCGCGACAGATATTACAAGCGAGCCTGCAAGGCAGATGAAAAATGACGGGTAGGGATAGACCTTCCAGAAACGTGAAATAAGATAAATTATGACATAAATCAGCTGCTGGTGGAGAAGATAAACCGTAAAATTGTGCTTTTTGAATATTTCAAAAAGTCTGCCCTTAAGGTTCACATATTTTGTGATGAAAATAAACATGGCGGTGCTGTTGAGAATCCACAGAGGAACCTGTAAAAGTGTCTCAACCGTGCCGTGAGCAAAGCGGTTGTAAATAACCGTTGCCGCCGCCGAAAAAATGAGCAGCGGAATTGAAAACTTATTCAGCTTTTCAAAGTCAAATTTTCTGAATATAAATCCTGCGAAGAACAGAGGGAAATATCTCAGCCCCGTCAGAACGGAAAAGAGATTTATTTTAACAAATTTATAGATAACATAGTTACCGAGGCTCAGCACACAGAAGCCTGCGAGAAGAATGACAGCCGTTACAAGGCTCATTCTTTTGAAAAAGTCAAATTTGTCAAGAAGCCTTGAAAGAAAGTAGAAAGCAATATAAATCCAGAACAGCGCAAGCAGAAACCACAGCTGAGCGGGATTTTCGCAGATTACAAATTTTTTGATAAAAACCGAAAGCTCAGGTTTGAAGAAATAAATATATGCGGGAATCGCCCACAAACACGCGAAAAGGAACGGAGCGAGAAGCCGCAGAGATTTTTTCTTAACAAACTCAGAGATGTCTGAATATCTGCCGAGCTCGTATCTGAGATAATAGAACAGATAGCCCGACACAAACAGGAAGGTCTGAACATGGTACATGCCCGTGAAGCTCGAAATAAAGCTGAGCACGGCTGAACGGCTCTCGGGCGCGACAGTGAACCAGCCCTTGCCCGAGCAGGCTGTGGCGCAGTGCCCGACAACGACCAAAAGCATCATCAGCGTTTTAACTGTGCCGCAGTTTTGCAGCTCGCGCTGTTTAATTGCCTGATTCACTTGGTTTCACCTCGCTGTATTTCAAAGCCTTGAGTATTTTTGAGGGGATCGGAATTTTCATCATCAGCAGGGCTGAAATAATATCGCGCCTTGTGGAGGGGATAATCAGCGCCGTGACGCCATAGACGGCGGCGCAGGCGCAAATCTGAAGCAGCTGAATGAACGTTCCTCCGCCGAAACTTCTTAAAAGAATCGCAGCGGCTATCATCGGAACGGAGCATAACACAGACGGGGCAATATATTTAATAACCTTTGAAAGCCCGATTTTGAATACAATCCTCACGGCAATCAGCTCAACCGCAATATAAATAACACGGCTCAGGCATCTTAATTTATAAAGCGTGTCGTATCCCTTTGACGCACCGAAAAGCAGAAGCGGAATAAGCACCGCGAGATAAATAAACTGAGTGAAAACGGAGTATTTCGGCTTGCCGATGGCGTTGAAAAGCCCGTCCCAGTACGATGACAGCGCAAGACCGACCGCGCTGCACAAACCCCACAGACCGACGAACGGTATGGCGTCATTCCACTGACTGCCGAGGAGAATATGAGTTATGCAGTCGCGGTATAGATACATACCGATACCGACGGGTATAATAATCATCGACGCCATTCGCATAAAATCGAGGAAGAATTTATACATCGCCTGTCTGTCGTTCTGAAGCCTTGAAATTGTCGGGAACATAACGGCGGAGGTCGAGGTGGAAATCATCGCTATTATGTGATTGACGGTTGTCATTGAGGTTTTGTAGATTCCGAGGTAATAGGTTGAGAGAAATTTGCCGACAATAAATGTGCCGATGTAAGAAGTCAGCCAGATAAGCACGGATTCAAGAAGAATCCAGTAGCAGAAAGAAAACATCTCAAAGAATTTCTGAGGATTGAATGAAAACTTCGGCTTCCACGGCGAACGGACGGTGAGAATAACCGCGTTGCAAAGCTCACCCGCAAGCGAACCGATAACGAGCGACCAGAAATTCCTTGTTACTAAAGCGAGGGGGATTGTAACCACAAGCGGAATGAGCGAGCCGATAAGTCTGATATAAAAGAGCGTTTTAAAGTCCATGAGTCGCTTATAGACAGCCATCTGTATGCTTGAAAACGCGGTTATGGGCAATGTGAGCGCGGCAACGGCAATGCCCCAGCCGAATTCCGCCGTCCCCGTGAACGCTGAGCTGAGAGAATCGGGGTCAGAGGAGCTGACAAGGGTAACAATCGGATTTTTAAAAATAATCACAATTACAAGGAGCAGAAGCGAGAAAATCAGATTTGACCAGAAAGCTACGTTTATGCTGTCATCCTTGTCTTTTTCATTTTCAAATTCGTGCTGAATTATATATTTCTGAAAGCCTGCATCAGTGAAAACATTGGTGAAGCTTATTACCATATTTATCGTTGCAACAAGGCCGAAAACCTCGGGAATGAGGATTCGCGCAAGAATCGCGTTTGTAACGGGGCTTATGACCTTTGACGCGATTTCTGCAATTGCGGACCATTTCATTGCAACGGCAACCTTTTCGTTATTCATTAAGTTCGTCCTTTTTCTTTGAATTTACGGGTGTAAACTGTTACCAGCTTCTTTTTGAAAAGCCGCTTGAATTTGCGTATTCGGAATATGATGTATTGAAATAATTCTGTCAGTTTGCCGGGATATGGATTGTATCTGTCAATGTCTTTTTCGGTTGTGTTTTTATTTTCTTTATATATTATTCCGTCGGGGCAGATGTAAAAAGCGTCCGCGCTGAAAATATCGAAATTTTCTTTTTTAAACGGGCGTTTTTTAAAGTGGATATAAATAAATTCTTCCTCTTTCAGCTCGCCGTTTTCAATGTATGTTCTGAACACTCCGCCGTCCTGCCAGTAAAACACCTGTTTGTCATAATTCGGGCAGTTCAGAGAGAGGGAAAATCTGCGGCGTGAAATTGCAATATCGGCAAAAATCTTTTCCTCAAACATCGGAAGGTTGTGGTGCTTGTAAATTCCGTAAATTCCGTTCCATTCATCAAAAAGGCAGTTGAGGTTTGTTGAAACAACATCTTCCCAGCTTCCGCAGACTGCGCCGTCGAGCTTGAAAACGGAGTTGTTCTTTTCAGTGTTCCTGTAAAAAGAAAGATGACCGAGAAAATTGAATTTATCATAATTTTCAATATTATTATTTTCAAGTAATTTTCTGATATTGCCGAAAACAACATCGGTGTCCGCATACGCCCAGTAGTCATAGCCTTTGAGATAATCATCAAAAATAATGCCGTACATCGGGCGGTAATCGCAAATTTTGTAGGGCTTTTCAAGTTTAACGCTTCTGCCGAGTTTTTCTTCAATCAGCAGACGGAAATCGTCAAAGGAAAGCGGAATTTTTTTCACATTTGACGGAAGAAAGCCAATATCGCTATCGGTAACAAGATAAAAATCTATATCTGAATTTGCCTGAGCAGAGCGAAGCCATGCGTTGAAATAATCCGGAAACTTGCCGTAATATGCAGTTATAACAGCTATTTTAAGCATGGTATTCCCTCCGTAAAATAATATATATAATGAATTATATCATATAGGATTGATATTTGCAATAATATTGACGGTTGACTTTAATGTTTATTTTTGTTATATTAAACTACGGAAACGGGGGATTTATATGAACGAGACATTACAGAATATTTTTAAAAGGCAGACCATAAGAAGTTATGTTCAGAAGCAGATAACAGACGAGGAGCTTGACATACTTTCTGCGGCGGCAAAGGCTGCCCCGAGCGGAAGAAACTGTCAGCCCTGCCATGTGAGATTTATTCAGAATAAAGAATATCTTGACGGCATGAATACAGATTTCAAGGAGCTTGTCGGCTATGACACGCCTGCTTACACAAGGTGGGATGTCAATCCCGTGTATCAGACAGCACCCACACTCGCGCTGATTTTTGCTGAGAACGAAAGCTACATGGACGCAGGCATTATGTGCGAAAACATAGTTATTGCCGCGGAGTCTCTGGGGCTCGGCACGTGCATAATCGGAAGCATCGGCGCGCTTTTTGACTCCGAAAGAAGCCTTAAATGGAAAGAGCTTTTCGACATTCCCGCAAATTATAAATTTCAGATAGCAATCGCCGTCGGCTATCCCGATGAAACTCCCGAGCGCAAACCGAGATTTGACGACAGAATAAAGGTTATTAGGTGATTATTATGAAAAAAGCTGTTCTTATTCCCGATTCATTCAAGGGAACAATTTCATCAAAAAGAATCTGCGAAATCATAAGCAGAAAAATATACAATTATTTTCCCGACTGCGAGGTCGTTTCAATCCCCGTTGCGGACGGCGGCGAGGGAAGCGTTGATTGCTTCCTTGAGGCAGCGGGCGGAGATAAAATCACCGCTGAGGTTCAGGATCCGTTCGGCGAGGAAATGACAGCGTATTATGCCATTCTTGAAGACGGAGAAACAGCTGTTATCGAGATGGCTGTCTGCGCGGGGCTTCCGCTTGTTCAGGGCAGAGAGGACCCGTCGGTTACCTCGACCTACGGCGTCGGTCAGCTTATTGCCGACGCGGCTGAGCGCGGCTGCAAAAAGATTGTCATGTGCCTGGGCGGTTCATGCACAAACGACATGGGCTGCGGCGCGGCAGCAGCGGCAGGCATAAAATTCTTTGATAAAGACGGCAAAGAGTTTATTCCCGCGGGCGGAACACTCAAAGATATCTGCTCTGTTGATTTGAGCGGAAAGAACAAGGCTCTTGACGGTGTTGAGTTTATTACAATGTGTGATATTGATAATCCGCTTTACGGTGAAAACGGCGCGGCTTATGTTTTTGCTCCTCAGAAGGGCGCAGACAAAGAATGTGTTGAAATGCTTGACGACGGTCTGAGACACGCCGCAGAAATAATCAACGCCGCAACAGGCAAAGGGATAGACAATATCGCAGGCGGCGGAGCGGCAGGCGGAATGGGCGCGGGTATGTCTGCGTTCTTCGGCTCTGAGCTCAGAATGGGAATCGAAACAATCCTCGATACGGTTGATTTCAGCTCGGTTATTGAGGACGCGGACGCGATATTCACGGGCGAGGGATGCTTTGACGCACAGTCTCTGCGCGGCAAGGTTGTTATCGGTGTTTCAAAAAGGGCAAAGGAAAAGGATGTCCCTGTTATCGTTATCGCGGGCGATTACGACAAGAAGCTCGACCCGGCATATAATAACGGTGTGAGCGCGGTTTTCAGCACAAACAGAGTCGCAAAAGATTTCTCGGTCATCAAGGGCGAGTGCGTCAAAAACCTTGAGCTCGCGGTAGATAATATCCTGCGCCTTATCAGCATTTTTGATAAATAATAATTTTTGAGGATATAATATCATTGACAATATCACGGTATCGTGATATAATAAGTCAAAAGGAGAGATATTATGCCTGTTTTATCACGCTTTTACGGAATAATCATAAGAATGTATTTTCAGCAGTCGGAGCATAATCCGCCGCATTTTCACGCAATTTACGGCGAGCACACGGCGGCAGTCAGTATAAAGGACGGAACGGTTTTAGAGGGATTCCTTCCGAACAAGGCTTTGGAAATGGTACTTGAATGGAATGAAATTCACAAAGACGATTTGCTGAAAATCTGGGAAACGCAGGAATTTATTGAGCTTTCGCCGTTGGAGTAAAGGAGGCTTAAATATGTTTCATAAAGTAAAAGATGCCAGTGCTCTGCCCGATTACAGATTGAGCGTTCAGTTTTCAGAAGGCGTTACAAAAATCTATGATGTATCACAGCTTTTTGAAAAATATAAAATGTTCGTGCCATTAAAAGACAGTTCCGAAATGTTCTCATGTGTAACAGTTGATGTCGGCGGTTACGGCATTATATGGAATGATGATATTGACATTTCCTGCGATGAGCTCTGGGCAAACGGAACAGAAATTGAAACGCCGTTTGACGGACTTATGGCTTTCAGCGATGCAACTTTTTTATGGAATCTCAATGAAAGCACTCTGCGGAAAGCAATAGCATACGGCAAACTGGTCAACGGTGTTGATGTTTGCAAATTCGGAAAGCAGTGGGTTATATCCATGAACGCTATGAAAAGAGAATACGGAGAGCCTGTAAGAGGCTGACAAAGTTTTTGTTAAAAAATCAACCACGGATTTCAGTCGGAATCCGTGGCTTTTTTTATAAGATGATATTCTGATTTTTGTAACTTTCGACCTTGCCGATGATGTTCCTGCCGATGCTTTCAAGGAGACAGAGAGCTTTGAAAGCGCTTTCGCGGTCATATCTGAACGGTCGGAGAAACTCGTCTGCCTCAAAGGTGAAATCGCCGTCGTAGTCGATATCCGCGAGAGCCTTCGCGATTTCGTTCCAGTCCATTTTGCCGTAGCCGGGAGCTGTGTGCAGGTCGGAAACAAAATCGTTGTCGTGCACATGAAGCGCGCTGATGTAGTCGCCGCCAATCTGCCTTATGCAGTCCTGCGCTGTTCTGCCCGTGAGCCCGCAATGGCCGAGGTCGAGGCAGCCTGTGAAATGCTCGTTATCAACAGCGTCTATCAGCTCCTTGAATTCCTCGGGGTCTGCGCACGCACCGTCAATGATGTGCTTTTTGCTCTTTTTGCCCTTTGTTTTCCACACATTTTCGCAGGCTATTGTAACGCCTGTTTTTTCGCAGAGGGGCATATATTCCGAAAAATATTCCTTATTGAATTCTCTGAAATACTTCTGATTTCTCTTTTTGTAAAAAGGTCTGAACTGCAGGGGATGAACAACAAGAACAGGCACTTCAAGAACAGCCGCGATTTCAATTGCGCGCTCAACTCTGAGTTTTACGGTTTTCATGAAAAGATCCTCGCCGAAAACAATGGGGAAATTGAACGGAGCGTGCGCCTGAGAAAACGAAATATGGTTCTGCCTTGCAATTGCTTTAAGGCGTCTGGCGTAGCTGAGATACTGACTGGTGTTGAGAATGCAGTCCTTGTCGGACATACAGAACATCGAGTAGTCAACAGAGTCGAAGCCTGCCGCGCTGATCATTTCAACCGCCTGTCTCAGACCGAAAAACGAAGCTGTGTAGCTCGTCTGTGTTGCAAGCCGCATCATGATTCCTCCCTTAAAGAAAATCTGCATCCGCAGTAATTCTGACGGTAGAGGTCATATTGAGCGGATAATTCTATTGAGCGCTTATAGCCCTCTTTTTTCTTGAAATCGCCGTAAAGATATTTTATGCCGTGTTTTTCCGAAAGTTCTTCACCGATTTTGTTGAGAAGCGGTGCGTTTTTATGAGGGCTGACGGAAAGTGTTGTTGTGAAAAAATCGAATCCGTTTTCTTTTGCGAGAAGCGCGGTTTTTCCCATACGCAGACGAAAACATTTTTCGCATCTTGCGCCGCCCTCACGCTCGTTTTCAAAGCCCTGTGCCGCCGCTAAAAATTCGTTTTCATCGTAATCACATTCCATAAGGCTGACAGGATTTTTAAACGGCATGCCGTCGATTATTTTTATCTGCTCAGCGAGCCTTTTTTTGTATTCGCTTTCGGGGTAAATGTTAGGGTTGAAATAGAGAACGGTAACATTGAAATGCTGAGAAAGAACCTCCAGAACATAAGAACTGCACGGCCCGCAGCAGCTGTGAAGAAGAAGCGACGGTGTTCCTGAAAGGGCGGCAATCTGCTCCTCCATTTTTTTCTGATAATTTATTTTTTCCATTATGCTTCACCGATAAATTTTTTAATCTGCGCGGCGCACAGTTTTTCATCCTTGACAAAGCAGGTCGCGTGCGGAGCTTTTTTAACTGTAATCAGCTCTGATTTTACGGGGATTCTTTTTAAAAGACTTTCAATGTTTGCGAGCGGTGAAAACTTGTCTTTTTCGGAATGAATAAAGAGCACGGGGATTTTAACCGACTTGCAGACAGTGTAAAGGCTAAAATCTCTCATGTCAAAGCCTGTGTGATTTTTATAAAAAACATTCAGAAAAGCGGACACGGGCTTCGCGAAAAACAACAGCTCGCTTTTTGATTTTTCGCCTATAAAATCACGGATAAGCGGATACGCGCTGTCGGCAATAATGTATTTTACATTTTTAGGCATTTCTGAGTTTGCCGCCGCCGCGACTGCCGCGAACGCACCCATTGAAATGCCGTGAACGGTAATTTCATTTTCTGTTCCGAAGCACATTTCAAGCCACCTGCACCAGTTTACAAGGTCGTAGCTTTCCATGATTCCCATGGTGGAGTAACTGCCCTCGCTCCCGGCGTGAGCGCGCTGGTCGGGGAGCAGAATGTTATAGTTCATCTCGTGGTACATTTTGAATTCCGCGCTGAAATCAAAAGCGGCACTGCTGTTTTCAGAATGAAAAAGCACAACAGATTTGTCGGAGTCTCCGTTTTCCGCAAGGAAAAGTCTGCCCGAAAGGTGAAGCTCGTCGCGGCTGAAAATTGTAACTTCTTTTCCGCCGTTTTCGTTTAATTTCTGCCTGCTTTTTTCGTATTTTTCCGCGAGGTTTTCGCTGTCAGTCTGTCTGAGCTTTTTTATTATTTTTTTCTCAGCTTTTAAAGGATTTTTTACGCCTGAAAAATACTTTCTGAAAACGCAGAACGCAAAAACTAAAAACAGAATAAACAGCACCGCAACGGTAACCGTTATTGAAATAAATATAACCAAAATATCAGACCTTTCTGAGATTTTCGCAGTAAGACGCGACATCGAACGGTTCAACAACAGAGTCTTTTTTTAAGTAAAGAGGGTGATGAGGATGACCGCGTTTTTTAGAGCGGCTGCCCGCGCTTACCCATCTGGCGTTGTATTTTCTGCCGATTTCAATCATGTCAAGCACGCAGTCGGTGAGATAATCGCGCTCCTCAATTATCGTTCCCCACGCCGCCCATACGCACGGCTCATTCTCCGAAAGAGAAAGCACATACTCAAACGCTTTCATGTTTTCGCGGTGGAGGAGCGGATTCAGCTCTTTTTCCATATCGCCCGGGCTTGTGGCGCGCTGAGCGTAAACATTAAACATTATGAAGCTGTCAAAGCCGTTGCCGAGAGCGATTCTTTCAACGGATTTTAAGGTGTTGTCAAGATTGTCGGGCTCGGCGGTGGAGGGGTTTATGCCTATGCAGATAAGCGGATTTTTGCCTCTCGTGCCTAAAATATAACGGTATTCCGAATAAAAGTCGGGAACATACAGCCATTTTTCGATGTCGTAGTCCTTTTTGTCGCTGCCTTTAAGCGCATCGGCAAAGGTTAAAACATCAATTTCCATAGTGGTTGATGACGGAATGTGCATTTTATCAGTCCTTTGTAACTTTCATGAATCCCTTTGATTTTTTCTTAATGTAAAGCGTGAGCAGAGCGCCCGCGGGAATACTCAGCACAGTTGCGAGCTTTCGGGGAGATTCCTTTATAAAGCGTCTGTTTTTTGAAATTATACTGCTCGAAACATAGTGAATCGCACAGCGGAAAAGCTCCTTTAAATTGTCCGCCTTTTCCATATCGACCTTTCTTATGAAGGCAAAGCCGCGCGGATTTCTGAGGTACTGCTTGTACATATTCGTGCTCGAGCCGTCCTCCATATATTCCACGACGCAGACGGGTTTGTTCATTATGATGAGCTGATAGTCCTCGTCCGCAAGATAATATTTGTAGGCGATTGAAACATATTTCTCGCCCTCAAAAACGGGATAAGGCGGATATTTTTTCATGACGTCGGTGCGGTAAATGAGCTTTTTGTCGCCCTTGCCGCCGCGTGCGTAGTAGCCCTTGAGCGTTGTTTCCTCTCTGTCGCTTTCAAGCGGAAGGCCGATTGTTTTTCCGTCCTTTGTGCAGTCAAGCGCGATAATTCCCGCGTACTTTTCGCTGCCTTTTTCTTTCCACAGATTTACGATATTTTCCACCGCATTATCGGTCATATAGTCGTCGGAATCTATGCAGACATTGAGCTCGGTTTCGATGTTTTCGTATGCGGTGTTGTGGGCGGTGTGCATACCGCCGTTCTCTTTATAAACATATTTTATTTCAAAGCCGTTGTCTTTTTTCTGCCAGCTTTCGATAAGCTCTCGCGTGTTGTCCGACGAGCCGTCATCAACAACAAGCCATTCGAAGTCCTTGCAGGTCTGGCGCAAAAGGCTTTCATAGCAAAGGTGAATTGAATATGCCCTGTTGTAGGCAGGGGTAAAAACCGTTAAAGTTTTCATTATACCGCTCCTTTATTTTCCGATAAGTCGGTCAATACATTTTATGAGGATATAAACTCCCGTGCCGCTGCCGAGTTTGCAGAGGGTGAAAAACAGCCGCCAGTGAACGGGAAAATATTTTGTCTGGAGGTCGGAATAAGCCTTTTTGTATTTCGGCGAAGTGATAACCTCTTTAATTCGTTTTATCTTTTGGAAAGCTGATTTGTCGCTGATGATTTCGTTAAGACCTATGCCGATAATGCTCAGCGCAATTCTGTTGTTGAGCGCCGCTTCAAAGGGCAGATTTTTTTTGCTGATTATTTTGCCCATGCGGCTGTAAAGCTCCTGCCATTGGTCATAAAGCGAAGCCTTGTATTTCCTTGTCAGCGAGGTCTCGTTGTCTTTTCTGTAGTGATTGAAATATTTATTTATGAAAACCGCTTTTTTAATGTAGCAGAACGCTTCGAGGTTAAACAGCGCGTCCTCCGTGCCGATAATTTTAGTGTCGGTGAAAAGACAGCCGTTGTCTTTTATGATTTCCGTTCTGAAAAGCTTGCCCCACGCGGTAACGGCTGAGTCGGCATTTTCGGGATTTCTCAGCTCCTCGCCTGTGAGTCCTGCTATCCTGCGGTGGAGGGACAGCATCGACTCGTTTTCAAAAACAATAGTTTCGCTTTCCGCCGCGCCGAAAATATCCTTAGGCATGGATTTATCGGGAAATTCCCTCATATAGCTCCACATGACAAGCTGAGCGTTTTCTTTTTCCATTTCACGCACGGCGGCCTCGCAGGTTTCGAGGTCAATGTAATCGTCACTGTCGAGGAACATTATGTATTCCCCGTGTGCCGCGTAGATTCCCGTGTTTCTCGCGCCCGAAAGTCCCTGATTTTTCTGAGAAACGAGAACGATTCTTTCGTCTTTTTCGGCGTAACGCTTTATTATTTCAACGCTCCTGTCGGGCGAGCCGTCGTCAACGCAGATGATTTCAAGGTCTTTGTAAGTCTGACCCGTTACGCTGTCAAGGCACTGAGGCAGATATTTTTCAACATTATATACGGGCAGAACAATGCTCACAAGTCCGTTTGTATATTCCATAAAATCCTCCCGTGCATTTAGTTTTATACGGTCTGACGGCTCATGAATGCCGAATAATTTTCAGCCTGCTTTAAGAGCCTCTGAGCATCGGTGAGAGCCTTGGTGCAGGCGGTGTAACGCTCCAGCTCTTTTGTCTTTTCTTTGATTGAAGCGGAATTCTCGGCGATTTTTGCAGATGCGTTTCTGAGCTTTTCGGAAAGAACTGCGACATCACCGTTCCTTGCTTTTTTAGCTTCCGAAAGCTCTTTCATTATGTTGAGCTTTTCTTCCGTGAGCTGAGTTTCTTCCTCATAAAGCCTGTCGAGAATGGACGCGTCAAACTCTTTTATTCCGTCGGGATAATATTTCTGCGCCGCTTTTTTACAGCGGACAATGGCTCTCGCGTCTGAAAGAGCCTCGTTTCTGAACTGCTTTTCATCCTTGGTGAAATGCGGCAGAGCTTTTGCGGCCTCGATAACCGACTCATCAGCAGAAGCTATACCCGAAAGCCCCGCTGCAACCGTTCTGCGCGCCGTGTCAAGCCTGAACTGAGCTTCTTTTGCCTCAAAGCGTGCAAGTTCATCGAGAACAGCTTTTGAAATTTCAATTTGTTCGTTGAATTCAACAGCTTCTTTGTATTCTTTTTTGATATTTTTCTTTTCTTCCTTTGAAAGACCGCGCTGTTTCATTGCGGCTTTAAGAGCGGACAAATCCTTTTTGCTCTGCGAAGCACTGATTTTCGCGTCCGCGATAAGCTCGGCTGTTTTTTGATAATCCTCGTCCGAAAGCGAGCCGTTTCCGAATTCCTCAAGTCTTGCTCTTATCTGAAGAATTTTGATAATCGCTTTCTGTTTTGTTTCTGTTAAATCGTAGAAGAAGAACGGAATAACATTCAGTGCCGCGCCGACAGTTGAGAGGATAACGAGAACGCCGACGAGCTTGTAAAGCACATTGGGGTCATACAGTACGTCGTACATATTATCGTATCCGTTGCCTTCAAAAAT
Organism: Acutalibacteraceae bacterium; assembly: GCA_045640865.1. Taxonomy (GTDB): domain Bacteria; phylum Bacillota; class Clostridia; order Oscillospirales; family Acutalibacteraceae; genus CAG-488. The sequence continues at coordinate 12,971 of JAZUFU010000062.1, forward strand.
TCCGTATTTTTCATAAACGGCGGGCAGAACGGAGCTTGTCGCCATTGTAACGAATGAACCGATAAGACCGACAGCGGCAAACATACCGTCGATTCGCTCACCTGTTTTATACTGCTGATAGTCTCTTATGTCCGCCTGGATTGTGGGGTTGAGCACAACGAGGAAAGAGTCGGCAATGGAGTTGAAATAGAAGCAGGCAAGAACCGTCCAGATATTGCCCATGAGCGGATAAACCAGCGCAAGGCAGAGAACATTGAAAAGGTTTGTGTAAATGAGGAGCTGTTTCTTGCCCATCTTTTTAATGAGGAACGGTGAAAGCACCATGCCCCACATATATGCGTTGCCTTTGATGAATGTGATAATCGCGTACTGCGCGGGGGTGCACAGGTGAGCGTAATTGTAAAGCCACTGGAGGATAATTCCCGTCGCGCCCTCGAGGAAGCCTATCCAGCCCGCGAGAGAAATTATCCAGAAATATTTGTTCTTTGCAACTTCTCTGAGTGCGTCAAAGAAGCGCACTTTCATGTTGTGGTCTTTGGCTATGACGATTTTTTCTTCCGTCCGCGTATAGACAAGCACAACGAGCGCAACGCCGATAACGGCAATAAACGGATATAACCAGCGGTAAACTCTTAAATCGTAAATATCGCCGTTTGAAACCTTGCCCGCGATAAGGGGAGTGATGAAGTTTGTGATTGTGGGTGAAAGAGAATAAATAACGCTTTTGACCGCGGTTGTGTCCGCGCGCTCCTGTGTGTTGGGCGACAGAACATGAATGAGATTTTCGTAAGCGTCATAGAAGAAGTTATAGAAAAACTGGAGACCAAAGTTGTAAATGAAAATCAGCGCGCATCGCCATATGTAGCTGACTTTATCGTACGGAGTGAAAACAAACAGCATTGAGATAATGACCGTCGGGATTCCCATTCTGAGAAGATACGGTCTGTATTTGCCCGTCTTGTAGCGGACGTTATCTATCATGTTTGCTCTGACCATTGTCAGCGGAACATTCGCGACAACCGAAATGAGGTACATGATATACATGTGCATCGGCTGAATGCCTATGGTGTTGCCGATAATAACATTGGTTGTGGAAAGCAGAAGATTCTGCGCCATGGTGAATATGCAGTACGCACCGATACCGCCGACAGAGTAGGCGGCAATCTCACGGAACGGCATGTATCTGCCCTCCGCAGGCTTTTTCCAGTAAGTCTTTACATCGCCAAGAAGCTCTTTGCCTTTATTGATTATCTCCATTTTCAAACCTCCGCAGTTTTATAGATATATAATATCATAACATTATACAAAAATCTATATACTGTTTAAAATTCGTCATATTTTTGGCGCGGTTTATCGGGCACGGAAACGCCGAAAACGCTGATGATTATAATTATTATTCCGATAATCTGTATCGGCGAAAAGCTGTCGTGCATAATGAATATTCCCGCAAGCACGCTGATAACCGTGCAGAAGTTTGAAAAAATCGAAACAGATGCGACGCTGATGTAATTCACCGCGTAATTTAAAAGCAGGAAAGCGCAGACCGAGGAAATAACCGCGAGATAGAGAACGGAAATTATGAAGCTGTCGCTGTGAACGGGAGTGATTAGAGCCGAAAGGTCGTGCGAATTCTGAATCAGCGCGACGGCGGTGAAAAAAACGCACCCGAGAGCAAACATGATGTATGTGCGCTCAAACGGCGAGAATTTATCTGAAATATCACGGCTGATTACGGTATAAAGCGCACTTGACACAGCCGCCGCCATGAGAAGAACCGTACCGAGAGCGGAAAATTTAATCTCCCCTCCGACTGTGGTGAGAGCCACGCCGATAATCGAAAGCAGAGCGCAGACAATGTGAAAGACGGAACTTTTTTCTTTTAGGAAAACTCTGCCGAGCACAAGACCGATAACGGGAATAAGCCCTAAAATTATGCCCGAAAAAGAGGACGAGGTTTTCTCTATTCCGTACGCCTCGCAGGTGTAATATATGACTGGCTGAACTGTACCGAGAAGCAGGAGCTTGCCGACAGGCTTGCCTTTGAGATTTATTTTCTTCTTTGTGATGAGCATTATAATGTTCATTGTTATGAACGCCGCCCAGAATCTGTAGGCAAGAAGCGTGAAGGGCGACGCGAGCTCCAACGCGGTTTTAGAAAAAAGAAAGCTGAAACCGAATATGGAATATGTGCCGAGGCAGGCGAGCGAAGCCGTAATCTTTCTGTTCATGCAATCACCCGTTTACTTTCTGTTTTCTTTATGAGATGAGACAACCTTTTTGTTGAATATCAGCGCGGCGGCAGTCAGCAGAGCCGAAATGAAGCACAGCACCTGCTGAGCGTGAATGTTCACACCGAAAAGCGAGTTGCCCGACTGCTGAATTCCGCTTAAAATAAAGCTGCCCGCGAATGACGCAAAGAAGCCGAAAACGCCTCTGACGCTGTTGTTGACCGCCATGGCTGAGAGTATGTATTCGTCATCAACATATCCGTACATCATGTTAAAGGTGTTCTGATTTGTGCCTGCAAAGCTCATCTGATAAAGCATGGTAAAAATGAGCATGATCCACCGTGTTTTCGGCGTGATGAATATGCCCGTAATAAACGCCGCGAGAGTGAGAATATTGCCGATAAAATATCCGTCCGAAAAAGATTTTTTGTCTGAATATTTCCCGAGCGGACGGGAAATAACAAATCTTCCCATGCACGCCGCCACATTAAAAATCTGAATTGTGCTCACGGAAAAGCCGAGGTCAATCGTTTTGTATGTTCCCATGAAGCCTATTGTCATGTACCGCGCGAAGTCCGTGAGCGAAGTCAAGATCATGGCGCAGAGTACGTTCTTATCTTTGAATGTGCGGCTGATGATTTCCTTTGCGCTCTGCTTTGCTCCGCTTTCGCTCAGCGGTTTTTCTTTCATGAAAAACAGGCATAGAAAATTGCAGAAGCATATAACCGTCATGCCGACAGCGGTGAAAATAAATCCTCCGTGCAGGTTGCCTTTTGCCTCGTAGCGGTCAATCATGAAGCCTGCTCCGAGGGTGAAAGCCACGCCTGCAATCAGCGAAATCATCTCTTTTGTGGCGGAGAAAACACCTCTTTTTGTCGGCTCAACAAAGGAATTGCCCCATTTGTAGCAGATTGAAGTGTTGAGGTAAAGCATTAGGTACGCGAGGAGAATCAGTGCCGTAACGGTTATGCCCTTGCCCCTCACGCCCGACGGCAGAAACGGAACAATATACATTGACGCAAAAAGGAGCTGACTGAGCGTGTCGAGGATAATAACCGTCCTTTTGACCTTTCTGATTTTGCCTGCAAGCGGAATTGAAAGAAGCTGAAAAAGAAATGTAACCGATATAAGCGATGACAGCACGCCCGTGAGCGCGTCGCTTAAGCCTATATCTTTGAGCAGCTTCGCCAGAAAAGCGTCCGCCGCCATTATGGAAATAAAATACTCAAACATACACTGAGCCGTGTACATTCCGCGTGAAATTCTGTAATCTTTACTTTCAAAAATACTGTTCATAAAATCTGTCTTTCTGTTTGAAATTTCACGGAATATTTTAACAAATCATACTTTTACAGTCAAGAAATTTTACCTTGACGAATAAAAAAAATCAGCTATAATAATTTAAAGAGGTGATGACGCGTGATTTTCGTTTTATGCGCAGATATTGAGCCCCTTAACGATGACGAATTGTTTGAGTATTTTTATAAAAACATATCCGAAACGAGGCAGAAAAAAATAAACGCCTTCCGTATGAGGAAGGACAAAAATCTCAGTCTCGGCGCGTCGGTACTTCTTGACTGCGGACTCAATAAATTATTCGGCCTGAAAGAAAAAGAAATGCAGTACGGCTTCACAGAAAACGGCAGACCTTTTTTTGAAAACAGACCCGATATTTATTTCAGCGTTTCCCATTCGGGCATGAAAGCTGTTGCCGCTTTTTCAGATGCGGAAATCGGCGCGGATATTGAAAAAATAAAAAATGCCGATTTAAAAATTGCAAAGCGTTTTTTCAATGAAAAAGAGTATGAATATCTTAACTCTATAACGGATTCTGAAAAGCAGACCGCTGAATTTTACCGCCTGTGGACGATGAAAGAGAGCTACATGAAATTCACTGGGCTTGGCATGAAGCTGCCGCTTGACAGCTTCTGCATTGAGTTTGGCGAAAGAGCCTACTGCGGCGAAACAGTTTTTTATGAGCATGACGGAATAAGCGGTTATAAATTTTCCGTCTGCTCCCGAAATAAAAATGAAAAACCTGAAATCGAATGTATGGGATTTCAGAAAGGATGATAATATGTCTTTACCCTACCCGACACCGCATATAAACGCTTCACCCGAGGATTTTGCAAAAACGGTGCTTATGCCCGGCGACCCGCTGAGAAGCAAATTTATCGCAGAGAATTTTCTTGAGAACGCAAAGCTCGTCAACAATGTCCGCGGCGTAAACGGCTACACGGGCTATTACAACGGCACAAAAGTTTCGGTTATGGCAAGCGGAATGGGTATGCCCTCCATGGGTATATATTCCTTTGAGCTCTTTAACTTTTTCGGTGTGGAAAATATTATAAGAGTCGGCTCAGCAGGCGCGACAGACGCAAAAATAAATGTACGCGATATTATTATCGGCATGGGCGCGTGCACAAACTCAAACTACGCCGCGCAGTATCATCTGCCGGGCACATTTGCGCCGATATGCAGCTACAATATGCTTAAAGCCTGCACTCAAACGGCTGAAGAAATGAAGCTTAAATATCACGTCGGTAATATTCTTTCGTCAGATACTTTTTATAATGATGAAGAAAATCTTCCCGACTCATTGAAATCCGTTGCGAGCTGGAGTAAAATGGGCGTAATGGCAATTGAAATGGAAGCGGCGGCGCTTTACATGAACGCGGCAAGGAGCGGCAAAAACGCCCTTGCAATCTGCACCGTTTCCGATAATATCGTAACAGGCGAGGCTCTTGACGCTGAGCAGAGACAGACTTCATTCACGGAAATGATGGAGCTTGCGCTGAAAACCGCCGTTAAACTTGATTGAGGTGTTTTAGGTGAAACGAGTTTTTCTAATTGTCCTTGATTCGTGCGGAATAGGCGAAATGCCCGACGCGGCGGATTTCAAAGACAGGGACTGCAACACATTAAAAAGAATATCGGGCTCACCGCTTTTTTCTGCGGTAAGTACAGCCGCCATGGGACTGGGCAACATCGACGGCGTTGACTGTGTACCGAAAGCGGAAAATCCCCTTGCCGCCGTTGCGAGAATGACGGAACGCTCCATGGGCAAGGACACAACAATAGGCCATTGGGAGATTTCGGGCGTGGTTTCAGATTCGCCGCTCCCTGTTTATCCCGACGGATTTCCGCAGGATATTATTGATAAATTTGCTGAGGCGACAGGCAGAGGAGTTCTTTGCAACAAGCCGTATTCGGGCACGCAGGTTATAGTTGATTACGGCAAAGAGCACCTTGAAACAGGCAAGCTCATTGTCTATACCTCAGCTGACAGCGTTTTTCAGATAGCCGCTCACGAAAGCATTGTTCCCGTTGAAACGCTTTATGAATATTGCAGGCAGGCGAGAAAAATTCTCTGCGGAAAACATTCCGTCGGCAGAGTAATCGCCCGTCCGTTTGTGGGCGAATATCCGAACTTCACAAGGACGGCAAACAGGCACGACTTCTCTGTTGAGCCGCCCGAAAAAACAGTCCTTGACGCTCTTTATGAAAAAGGCAAAACGGTTTATGCCGTCGGCAAAATATCGGATATTTTTGCCGCGCGCGGAATAACCCAGAGCGTCTATACCCACTCCAACAAAGAGGGAATGGAGGAAGCAATCAAGGCGGTCAGGACTGACTTTGAGGGATTATGCTTCATAAATCTTGTGGATTTTGATATGCTTTACGGGCACAGGCAGGACATTGACGGCTATGCCGCGGCGTTCACGGAGTTTGACACATGGCTTCCGTCATTTATTCAGGAAATGAAAGACGACGATGTTCTGATGATAACCGCCGACCACGGCTGCGACCCCGGCGACAGCCACACAGACCATTCGAGGGAATACACTCCGCTGATTGTTTACGGCAAAAAAATAAAGCCCGTGAATTTGGGCACGCGAAAGACCTTTGCGGATATAGGCGCGACGGTGGCTGACTATTTCAACATAAGCTTTGACTGCGACGGAAAAAGCTTTTTGAATAAACTTCTTTAAGGAGGAATTATCATGTCTTTGCAAATTCAGAAAATTATTATTTCAATCGTAACTCTGTTTCTGTTCCTTTCGGGCAATCTTATCGGCGTTAATCACTTTGACACCGAAAAAGATTACAGAGCGGCTGTGGCTTCGCTGGATTTCTTTGAAAACACAACCGAAACAGCTATAGGTCAGGTTCAGATTCACGATATTATCGCCGACCATCTCAACTCTGAGCTTCCAGATGGAAAGACCGAGAAAAAAGTAATCGTTATCGGCTATGACGGATGCAGACTTGACACCCTTTCACTGATGAAAAATCAGGAGGGCGGCGGAATACAGACGCTTCTTGCTGACGGCGGCAAGGCTGTTATTTCCTACTGCGGCGGCGTTAATTATCCTCAGATTAACACGCAGGACACCTCGACAGCTCCCGGCTGGTGCTCAATGCTTACAGGTCAGTGGGCGGATGTTCACGGCATCAAAAAGAACTATGTTCCCAAGAGCAACGACCACCTCACACTGCTTACCACTCTCGTTGAGGACGGCACGATTGACAGCTCCGCTTTTTATGTTTCGTGGGACGGTCATTTCAATGAATCCGACTGCACATACTGGAATGAAAAAAGCTACGCCGCTGAAAAAGGTCTGAATGTAAACTTTGTTGACGCGGGCGATGACAACGGCACATACACGAATGTCATTACCGATTTAGGCAAAGCCGACTGCTCGGATTTCATTTTCTCAATTTTTGAGTACTGCGACCACGAGGGGCATACAACAGGATTCGGTCCCAAGAACAAACGCTACGCAAATAAGTTCAACGATGTTCAGAAAGCGGCTGACGAAATCATCAGCGCTGTCAAGGCGCGTCCGACCTACGAAACCGAGGACTGGCTCATTCTCATCACCGCTGACCACGGCGGATTTGACCTTACCCACGGCAGCATGACCATACAGGAAAGATACACTTTCATTATCGCAAACAAGGATTTCAACTACACGCCCGAAGCTCAGGCTGACGCAGAGCCTTTATGCTAAATAAAAAGGAGAGAATCAGATGAAAACCAAAATGTTAAAAAGAATTTTTGCCGTTGTTCTCGCTCTTGTAACGGTGTTTGTTCCCCTCGTTACCGCTTACGCGCAGGGCGAAAATACAAGACTTTACCCGACAATTTATGTTCACGGCTTCATGGCTAAGGACATTTATAAAAATCCCGAAGACCCCGAATCCGGCACGGCGTGGCCGCTTGTTACAGACGATATTCTGACAGCTGTCAAAGAGGCACTTCCCGTTATCGCGAAATTTGCCGCTCTCAGAGACTGGGATTCATTCGGAAACGAGCTTTCAGATGTTTTCGCAAAGCTCTTTGCTCCCGTATGCTGCGACAAGGACGGCAATGTTTCCAACGGCTCAGGCATAAGATTTGATTACCCCGAAAAGGAAGAAATCAACGCCGAGGGCACATACGACTTTGACTATGACTGGCGACTTGACCCGCTGGTTATCGCAAAGCAGCTCAGCGACTACATAGACTACATCATTGAGTGCTCGGGCTCAGACAAGGTAAACATCATCTGCCACAGCTTCGGCGGCGTTGTTACAATGTCCTACCTCGGCCTTTACGGCAACGATAAAATCGCGGGCGTATGCTTCTTCGCTTCAGCTCCCTACGGCGAAAGATACAATGGCGAAATGATGAGCGGCAACATCGGCGTTGAGGGCGAAGGTCTTACCGAGTACCTCAAAGGCTTCCTTTCAGACAACGATTACAATTATCTCATTTCTCTCGCGTTTGATATTCTCAATATGTCGGGCATTTTAAATCCGATTTGCGACTGCGTGAATTATACGGTTGAAAAAATCCTCCCGATTGCGGCGGCAAAGGCAGTTCTTCCCATGTTCGCAAACTGGCTTCCCATCTGGTCAATGGTTCCCGACGAATACCTTGACGGCGCGATGGACTATGTTTTCGGCACAATTTACAAGGACGAGGACCGCAGTGTCATAATCTCAAGAATTGAGGAATTCAACGAGAAGGTAAGATACAGAAGAGAAGATATCCTCAAAGACCTTAACGAAAACGCGCATCTTATTATCATCAGCGGTTACGGACTTTCAACTGTTCCGCTTATCAAGAACTGGCAGTGCAACTCCGACGATACTATCGACACCAAGAACACATCATTCGGTGCGACTGTTGCTCCCTACGGCGAAACACTCAGCGAGGAATATCTCGCAAAGGCAAAAGCTGAATACATCAGCCCCGAAAAGAACATCGACGCTTCAACCTGCCAGTATCCCGAGCAGACATGGTTTATCCACAACATGAAGCACACAGCCTCAAATGACTGCCTTGACGAAATGATGATGACTCTTCTCCGCTCGGAGGAACAGCCGACTGTCAGCACTTACGCTCAGTATCCGAGATTCCTTGAATTTTCAGAGCAGAATGACACCGTTCTTCCTCACACCGAGGCAAAGACCATATCGTTCATTCAGAAAATTATTCTTGCGCTCAAGGATATAATCAAGCTGATAGCGAGCCTTTTCAATAAATAAAACGCAATAAAACAAAAGCAGGATGCAGCCGTATGACCGCATCCTGTATTTTTATCTTTTGATTTTCAATGTTGTGGTTTTCGGGAACTCCGTTTTTCTGAATTTTATTTTTGCTATCCGCTTGAACGGCGGCAGCTTTCTGTTAAGCTCTTTTACAAATGCTCTGAGCTCCTTTTCGCAGTCGGCAACAGATTCATCAAGGAAAAATTCACCTGTAATCTTACCGTTCTCGTCATAAACAAGCACTTCTTTTACAACATCAACAGCAGCAAACTTATCTTCAAGCTCCTCAGGTGAAACATTTTTACCGTTTGAAAGAACGATGAGATTTTTCTTTCTCCCTCTGAAAAACAGGAATCCTTCTTCATCGAAATAGCCGAAATCTCCTGTTCTGTACCATCCGTT
>JAZUFU010000063.1:0-53425 GCA_045640865.1 Acutalibacteraceae bacterium
AAATAAAATTTCAAGGGGTTGCCGCCTTTAGCGCAGACCGAAAAGTAAAATAAAGAATGAATAAACGCAATTCTGAGATAGCGGAAAACAAATCCGAAATTTCAGAATTGCTGTTTTTTAATATAAATTCAGTTGATATTATTTTACTTTTCTAAGCGTTTTTTTGCCGTTTGACATAACGCACCTTTTTGTGATAAAATAATTATAATTACTTTATAAAGGCGCATTTTATTATGAAAAAAATCATCGCTCTGTTTCTGGCGGTTATTATGTGTCTCGGCGTTCTCGCTCTCCCCGCTTCGGCGTTCACTTACAGAGACGATTTTCCGAACACTCACAGAAACACAGGTAAAAATTTAGCTGATTTCATAGCCGTTGCAAAAACGCAGATCGGCTACACTGAGCTGAGCACCTCAACGGGCAAGCCGCTCGGCATAAACGACGACGGCGGCTACACCAAATACGGTGCGTGGTTCGGCGCGCCGACTGTTGCGTGGTGCGCATTCTTTGTTACATGGTGCGCGAATCAGGCGGGAATCAGCAGCTCGGTTATTCCGAGATTCGGCAACTGCGAAGCTCTCACCGACTGGTACAAGGGAAGAGACAGATACCTTTACGCTTCTTCCTCCATGCCGAGGACGGGCGACCTCATTTTCTACAACTGGTCGGGCGGAAGAATAGCCTCACACATCGGCATTGTTACAGGCGTATCGGGCAACAACATCTACACCGTTGAGGGCAATACGGGCAGCTCCCACGGCTACCGCTGTGAGGCAAAGGTGAGAACACGCGGCGCGTACTACATAATCGGCTACGCACGCCCCGACTACAACGACGCTGAAACCTATATCGGCTCATTCTCGTTTGCGGAATATGCCGCAAGAAAATACAAGGCTTATCAGAAATACGGCAGCTCCTTCGGCAGCAGTAAATACAGCGGAACCTCAACGCTCGCCGTTATCACGGGCAAAGCGGAGGAAATTACAGGAAAATCCGCCACGCTCACAGGCAAAATTGACAATTTCACATCTCACAGCGTTGCCTACGCGGGATTTTATTTCGGAACGGACAAAAACAATCTCACGATTTACGGCGATTACTACGGCACAACAAAAAGCTCATTCACCTTTTCAATGGATATTTCCAAAAGATACGGTGAGCTGAAGCCCGACACCGAGTATTACTACTGCGCCTACGCGAGCATAAACGGTAAGGCGTATAAGGGCCCTGTCCACAAGCTGAAAACCGTTGACGACCGACCGCAGCTGATAGCTCTCAGCGACGAAAATCTTTCAATGGCTCAGGGTGAAACCTATGAAATTCTCAGTGCCGTGCTTCCGCTTGAAGCGGGTGAAGCGAAAATCAAGTGGAGCAGCAGCGATGAATACATCGTTACGGTGAAGGACGGTATGCTCACGGGCAAAAATCCGGGCTACTCGGTGATAACCGCAAGGTCGGACTACGGAGATGTTGAAGCGACCTGCGACGTTGTTGTTACCCTTGCCCCAGTCGGCGAAGTGAACACCGAAATCGCTTCTGACGGCAAAATAAAAATCACATGGGAAAAGAACGAAAGCCTAGATGTTTTCGGATATGAGATTTACAGAAGTGAGTCGCCCTCCAGCGGATTTGAAAAAATCGGAAAAGTGAGCGACCTCGAAAATGAATTCACCGACAAAAAGGTCAAGAACGGCAAATATTACTATTACAAGATAAAAACTGTCGGCGCGTTTGAAGATTTTGACAGCGAGCTGAGTGCAAGCTCCTCAATAAAGGCTGTGCCTGCCACGCCCGAAATCAGCTCAATCAAACAGAGCGGAACATCGTTCACATTAACATGGAATGAGATAAAGGGTGCGGACGAATACAGAGTCTATCGCTCGCTTCTTCCCGAAAAAGGATATTCGCTTATCGGCACAGTTTCGGATACGGAGTTCACGGACAATGACATTTACTTCGGCAGAAAGTATTATTATAAAATCGCCGCATCAAAGGACGGAATTCTCAGCGGATTTTCTGAAAACGAAAGCAAAACAGCAGGCGAAATTTCATTTGAACCCGACCCGCTGATGGACATGATTTTAAATTAAAAATACAAAATAAAAGTATGGGAGACAAGATTGAATCCCATACTTTTTTATTATATGAACAACTGTGCGGCGGGCGATTGATAATCGCCCCTACATTATTTTACTGTTATATAAGCTCCGTCGCCTGCGCTGAGAGTCATTGTGAATCTGCCCGTGTAGGTAGCTGTTCCGTTCTGATGATAAACCGTCGCGGTCTTTCCGTCGGGAACTTTAAATGTGAACTCTGCGGATTGGTTTTTGTTGAGCTCTTCCATGTTGGCAACCACATAAGCCTTGCTGTCGTTCTCACCTGTGAATGTGCCTACAAGCAGGCTGTCGCGCGACTTGATGTTTCCTCTTTCGGAGAGAACCTCGCAGGCAAGTCTGCTTCTTGTGAAGCCAGTCGCGCCGAGGGTGTTGATGAAATATGTGCTTGTGTATTTATACTTGCCGAACTCCTGCTGGAACAGCTTCAGGTAGCTGTCAACCTCGCTGACCGCGTAATATGTGTCGGTCGGTTTGCCGTCGCTGCCTATCATGTGAGAGTCAGCATCCCACCAGCCGTCTCTGCCGTAAAGACCGTAGATAATAGCCTTTGAGCCGAAAGCAAGTGAAGCGTAAACCTGCTGGCTGATGTCGCAGACTTCATCGCACCAGCGCATATCCTTGCCGTCCGCGCCGTCCTTTGTAAGACCTGCTGACTGAGGAATAACCCAGAGATCGCGTCCTGTTTCTCTGCACGCTTCGGCGAGAATATCGAGGTTACGAATCCAGTTGTCGTCTGTTGATTTTACCGTCTTGCCGTTCTTGAGCTCTGCGCGGTAGGGATAAATGTCAACGCAGATGTAGTCTGTGTCGATTGTATTTATATAGTCCGAGGTGTAGAGCTTGTAGCGATTAACTACATCTGTGAACTGGTCTGAAAGCGGAGAGAAAATCTTTTTGCCGAAGCTCAGAGTATCAAACTCGGTAAGCTGTTCGTCGCTTGCGTACATCGGGAAAAGATTTACAAACGGGAGCTTGCCCTCGAACTTACTGTAATAAGCGTCAGTGCTCTTTGCAACATTCGGGTAAGAGATTGACCACGGCTCGTCAATTACATTGTCGCCCCAGAGAGCGGGGTGGTCTTTATAAGCGGCGGGGTCCGCATTGACATAGCTCTGCGTTGCCGAATCCGTCATGTCAGCGTAGCAATAAGGAACATTGTAGCTTGACGCGATAATTCCTACATTGTAGCTCTGAGCGGTGTCGAGATATTTCTCGTTTACGCCGCCCGCGATGATGAACTGAATACCCGCGTCGTTGCAGTACTGAAGCTCGTCCTCTCTTGCGTAATATCCGCCGATGAGAAGTCCGCTGTTGTCAAAGCAGTAATCTCTCTTTGTCGCCTGAATCGGCTCGCCGTCCGAGAAATTCACAACTGACGGGCTGAGTCCCGAAATCGCGAAAATCAGAGATAAAAACGCGGCGGTGATTTTTGTCATTAATGGGCACATAAAAAGTCCTCCTTGAATAATTTTATTTCATTGAGAAAGGCTTATTCCGCTTCCTCAATAAGTCCGTAGTATCTTGCAAACCAGTAGGGGTGGGTGAAGTTTGTGCAGGCTCTCAGCTCCATGCCCTTGTCGTTGCCCGTGCTCGGGAAAACGTTGTAGGCTGTCGGGTCTGAGGACTCGCCGAGAAGCTTTTCGGCGTAGCCGATAACGCCGCTGTCGGCAATAAAGCGGTTGCAGTCATTGTCGATTATTCTTCTCTCGTGTGCGCTCAGCGGCGAAACGAGCTGAGGTATCATTCCCATTTCAACGGGCGTCATGTTCCACTCAAGGTCTGGGCGGTGGCTGTTGTAAAGCGACCACGCAATCTGATCCATCGGGTAGTCCGCAAGCTCGTCAATGGCGTTGTCAGCGTCAAACATTTCACCTGTTGCCGCGCCATAGACAAAATTGTAAAACGCGTTGCGCTCTTCTTTTTCGTCATTCCAGTGATATGTAAGTCCCATTGCGAACATAGCGCGAAGCTGCGGGTCATCGGTGTATTTCATAAGAAGCGAAATCATGAGAAAATCGTGATTATCGTCAATGTGGCAAAGATGCCCGTCAAGAATTCTGTACTGCATCAGATTCATTGCATAATGCCTGTCGTCCGCAAGGTACCTGAACATCTTTTCGTATTTCTCGTCGCCCGTGATGTGATAGCCGACCTTTAAAAACGTGAGCATCTGCAAAGAATTTGTGCCTTTTTCGTACATCCATTTCTGGTCGTTGTTGAGAAGGTCGGGATTCCAGTTTGCCCATGTTGTCGGAACGCCGTCGGTATCCACAAGTCTGAAATTATTGCTGATAATGTGGTCGAGAATTTTTGTTACAGTGCTTCTGATAAGCTCCTTTTCCTCATCATTTGCGACAAGGTCAAAGAAGTTTGCGTAGCAATAGAAATGACCGACCATTTCGTCGGACGAAGTCTCGCCGAGCCACTCAACTGTTTTGCCGTCCGCGTCCTTTGTTATATGCCATTCGCGGCGGTTGCCTGTGCCGAAGCCAACTTCATCTTCATAGCGGATAGCTCTTGCGGCGAAACCCTCAACGCCCGTGATTTGGGTGAGCTTTATCATCGCGAGAAGTGAACGCTTTGCCGCCTTTCTGACGGTTTCGTCCTTAGTGCAGGCATATTCAAATGAGAGAGCCGCGGTGTAAAGTCCCGTTCTGTGTCCGTCATTGTCGGTGGAATCCACATAACCTTCATTCTCAGAAACAATTCCCTCACGCTCAAGAATTCTTGAAAGCACATAGCCGTCTGTTTTTACATTGTATTTTTCGGTAATTTTTCTCAGCTCAACAGCTTTTTCCTCAAGAGTCATCATCTTTGTTGTGATAACGCTGAGTCCCTTATCTGTCGCGGCGCACAAAGTTCCGTCGGGCGAAAGCGCCAGAGCTGTTACGCACGGGTCGGGAATCCAGCGTTTGTAGCCGTAATAAGAAAGTCTGCCGTTGTGCTGATGAATAAGCCCCGTTGAGGTCGCAAAATATTTGTCTCCGTTCTCAGCCGCGGCAATGCCGTTAATATGAGCCGAAGGCAGGGAGGGAATAGTCTTTGAAGTGAGCCAGTAGTTGTTATCGTCGTGGACGCACATTCCCTTGTCTGTACCGACCCAGATATTGCCTATGCAGTCTGCAAAAAGGCAGGTAACATTATCGCTGAGAATTTCGGTTGTTTCCGCTTTCAGCTCGCACCAGTGCCAGCGTTTGCCGACAAGAGAATACAGACCGTTGTCGGATGTGCCGACATAAACTCTGCCGTTTTTATAGGGGATAAGACAGCTGCCTTTGCCGGGTACGCCGATTGTAATGTCATATCCGTCCGCGCCGTCGAATTTTTTATAAAGCACGGTCTTTGTGAGAATCCAAATCGCGCCGTCCTCTGACTGCTTAACATCAGCAACCTCTGACGAAAAGCTCAGAGAGGATGTCTTTTTGCCGTCAATTATCAGAAGCTCCTTGCCCGTGCCGACAAAAAGTCGGTTATCCTTATCAAAAAAGATTACGGAAACAGGCACGTTTTCGGGATAGCCTTTTACGGGCGAGAATTTATTTCCGTCAAAACGGAAAAGTCCGCTTTCAGTACCCGCAAAAAGAGTGCCTTTTTTATCGTAGCAGACTGCCGTTATGCGGTCGGAATCAAGTCCGTTTTCCGAAGTGAAAACCTCGCGCGTGAGCTGAGGAAATCTGCCGATTTTATATGTAGTGTAATGCTTTGCCATGTCAAGCTCCTTTTATTATTTTCTGTTGTCCTGCTTCACGCCGAAACGCGGATAGTCGGGCGACGAATAAACCGAGTTGAAGCTGTCGTCAGAAAGAACCTTTGCCGCAACATTAAGCGCAGTGTCATTGTAGGCAATTCCGTCGTGGAACTGGTCCTTGAAATACCACACCGTGTCGGGGAGAATGCTCTTTGAAGCGTCGATAATTCCGTCGGGTGAAATATAATCGCTCTTTTCTTTACCTTCAAGAGTTTTGCCCAGAGGTGCAAGCTCTGCGCCGAGTGAAGCGGAGGAAGTGTTTATAACGCCGTCTGAGTTTAAGTCTGTCCTGACTATCGGCATGAGCTGAAGTCCGTAGCCGACAACCGCAAAGAACTCAACACCGTCAGCTTTCATCTTCTTAACATCCTCGGGGAAAGCCGCCTGAGCCTTGTAGAATCTGTCTGTCTGCTCTTTAAGTGCCGCGTATTTTTCATCACGCAGGTGCTTCCCCGCAAGAGATGAATATTTTTCGGGCGGCACGGTTGCCCACATGGCTCCGCAGGGGAGAACAACATCTTCATTGAGCGCGCCGAAAGCGGACATAATCAGCTTTTCGCCGACCTTTTTAGGTAAAAGACCGAGTATCTTCTCGAGCATATCAGCCGTTGAGCGCGGGAACATGAATCTTACAAGCGAAAGGGCGTTGTCGATATCAATATCCATGTCAACAAGTGAGGAAATTATCGGCGTACCCTGGAGCGCGGGAACGAAATACATAACCCTTTTAATGTCCTTGTAGCCGTATGCGTCAAAGTAGGCAATTGACATTGCGCCGCCGAGGCTTATCGGAATAAGATTAACCTTGTCGCAGTTATGCTTCGCTTTGACCTTCTGAATGTAATCATTGAGGTCAGCCGCGATTTCATAAGGCATACCAAATGAGTTGAACGCGAAGAAATACATATTATTCTCTGTGATGATGTGGCTCAGATGCTGAACGGGAACCATTCTATATATGTAGTTTCTCTCGTCCTCGGTGCATTCCGCAAGGCTCTGAGGGTAGTCAACAACCCTGACATTATTTTTCATTGTGCCGTCGTGATTATGAGCAATCGGGGAAACAATATCGCTTACAGCCTCCGCCATTTTTTTGGAAAGGCCTGAATCACATCTGAAAATAACCGACCTGAGCATGGGAAATTTGAGCTTTTTGATAAGCGCGTCGCTGTCAACATCAAGCTGCCACGCCATTTTGATTTTCTGATTGTTTTCGTCAAGCAGCTCCATTTTGGACTGACCGATGCCGGGGATAATTATGCAGGGTGTGTATTCCATAAAATACGCCTCATTTCTCTTCATTTTAACAAATTATATCACGCCATACATTATATATCAACAATATATAAAAAAAGAGTTGCTTTATTATTTTTAATTTGATAAAATAAGTTGAGATATTCTTTTTTTAAGAATGGAGGAATTTTTGTGGCAAAATGTCCTAAATGCGGTCATAAACTGCATCTGTATGACTGGCGGCCCGAATGCCCGAACTGCCATGTCAATCTGGTTTATTACAACTCAAACGAAAAACTGCTCGCGGAATCCGAAAAAGCTGAAATAGAGCACGCTAAATTTCAGCCGAAGATCGACAGAGCGAAGACGGCTACCATCGGCAGCAAAGAGGGAATTATCAGAATGGTTCTTTTCCTCATTCCGATTGCTGCGCTGTTCCTGCCGATATTTAAAATTGCGGTGTCGGGAAAAGCGAAAAGCTACAACGCCATTGATATTTACAATGCGTTTTCCTCCCTTGATATTGCAGGAATTTTAAATAATATTTCTCCTGTTGTTATTGCGGTTCTGCTTCTTGCGATTCCCGCGGTGTGCTGCATTGTTTTCACAATTATGCAGATTGCGTCATGCAGTAAAAAAGGACTTAAACGAAACATTGTTCTTTCCTGCATTTCAATTTTTCTTGTGCTTGCTTCAATCATAAGCTTCTGCATTTTTTCGGCGAATCCCGTAAAAGGCTACACCGATTTAGTCCTCAACGAGGCGACAACTGCGGCAAACGGCAGCAGTCAGGAAGCAGTTGACTCAGCCGTTCAGAAGCTCCGCAATCTTTATAAAGACGACACGCTCGATAAAGCTCCGCTTGAAAAGGCAATTGAAAACGGTGAGAAAGCTCTGCTTTCAGCCGACAAATCCGGACTTACGAGCGACGAAATCATACTTCTTAAAAAAAGCATCGAAAACGGCAAAGCGGCACTTTCCGACAGCGAAGCGAATATTGACTCACTCAGAGATGCCGCCGCGGAAATAAATTCAGCGTGCAATAAATACAGTGCTCTTCAGACTCTCATTTACGCCGCTTCAAGCTCCTCGCAGGACAGCAAGGACGGCTCATATTCCGACGAATGTTACAAAAATATCTGCGACGAAACAGAAAAAGCCAAGGTTTATCTTCAGAATGCCGTTGACGAAGCAAAGAAAATCGAAAATGACGGCAGCCTTTCAGAAAACAGCTTCTCAAATCTCGGCGAAAGCATCACCGCGGCGCAGGAATGTCTCGACACTCTCAAAAAAGGTGAGCTTGTTGTTGAGCTTCTTGATGACGACGGCTCGGGCAACAAGACAGATAAAGAGCTTGCAAAGGAAACAGCAGAGGTTATTCAGGGCAAGTTCAACGACCTTAACAATAATATATGCGCTCTGACTGATATTTCCGCAATCACTCCGCTTATAGAAAAAGCAATGGCGGACACTCAGACAGGAGCACTCGAAGAAAACGCGGGTGAAGTGAAAGCCTCGCTCGGCGCGGGAATTTTCCTCATGCTCGCACTTTACATAGCACAGCTTATTTATAACATCATTTTAAATAAAAAAGGTATCGAGGTTAAATATACTCAGTGCCTTATCGGCGGTCTTCCGAGTGATGAATATTTCAAAATGGTTGAAGACGGCGTAAGCGAACTCGAAATACGCAAAAAGATGGTAGAGTCCCTCACCAAAATGCAGGACGAAGTAAGAGCCAAAGCAGCTCACGAAGAAGAAGAGGCTCTTAAAAAAGCCATGGACAGAAAGTAAAAGAGGAGGTGCGGTAAAATGGATGTAATCGAAAAAGTAAAATCCGAAGCGGAAGAACTTAAACAGGTCAATGACCAGCTCAAGGAGCTTGTTGATGTTGACAGACGAGTTATTCAGAGAAAAGAAACTCTCGGCTATATGTTCTTTGACGGAAGCCGCGGCTTCAACATTGACGGTCATAAAGACCTTTTCAACGACAGTATTCTTAAAATCAGTCTTCCTTTGCAGTCAATCTACAATGTTATCGGCGGTATATGGGACATTGTCGATGACTTCATCGTCAGCGCGATTGTAGAAAAAACCCGTACCCGCTGGGGCAAGTTCATTCCCTACATTTTCGCGGGCGGTATTCCCTACGCCATAGTCGCCACAATTTACTGGCTTCTGCCCGTAATCTTTTCGCAGGCGCAGGTTGACAACTTCAACAGTATTCCCAAATTCGTCGCTTTCTCGCTCATCGACATGGCGATTGAAATGCTCGGCAACTTCAGAAATGTTGCTATCGGCGGCTATATCTCGACCATTACCCCGTACCCGTCGGACAGACGCCGACTGCTCGCGATTTCAAGCTATTTCAGCATAATCTATTCAAGGCTTCCCGACCTGCTTGTTGAGTTCATGCTCGACTTCATAAAGAACGGCCTTGTTAAATCCACAAAATCAACGGATATTCTTATTAAAAAATCTCTTATGATTGTCGGTCCTGTTACGACAATTCTTTCGGGTATCATCGTATCGTGGTACACAACAATCGCAAAAGAGCGTGTTCACCAGCGCATTGAAAAGCAGAAAATTACAGAGAGCCTTCGAATTGTTTTCACCAACAAGCCCGTTCTTATGTATATGCTTTCAAACGCTCTGGGCTCATTCGGCACAGGTCTTACCACCAACGACTATTACCGTCAGGTGCTTAACATGACCACGTTTGAGACTATCGCGGGTATTCCCTCGTTCTTCTTTGAGCCTCTCGGCTTCTCAAAGTATAACGCTCTCGCGGCAAGATTCTCAACAAAATCTCTTTACATGATAAGCCAGGTATTCGCAAAGAGCTTCTACATTCCGCTTTTCTTCTACGGCCTGGGCTTCAAGACGAAGAACGGCAAATACTTCTTCCAGGGCAGAATTCCGATGATGCCCGTTACCGCTTTGTGGGAAATCATCTATGCCTGCTTCTGGGGCGTCAAGAGCATTTCGGGCACTGAAATCGGCAACGAGTGCAACGACTACATCGAGTGGAAGTGCGGCTACAGAAACGAAGCAACCCTTTCGGCGGCAAGCTCGCTTATGTGCAAGATTCCCGCAAGAATCAACGGCATTTTACAGCCGCTTTACAAAAAATGGATAAACTACGACCAGACAGCATACACTGAGGGCAGAGAGCAGCCCCTCGGCGCGCAGAAGTGGATTTTTGCCATGGCGACAATTATTCCTGCTTTCCTTGTGCTTTCAAGCATGATTCCGATGTTCTGGTACAAGGTTGACAAGAACACACGCGACAGAATGTACCGCGAGCTTAACGAGCGCAGAACTATGATGGCAAATCAGATTAACAAGGCTCATGATGAAGCGGCGGCGGAAGCTCAGACAGTAAGCGAATAATATGGATTTCAGATTCAAAGACGGCAAGTTCACAATCTTGCAGGTCAGCGACGCGCAGGATATTCAGTATGTCCGCAAAACGATGCTGAGTATGCTCGACAAGGCTTATGACAGGGTGAATCCCGACCTTATCGTGCTAACGGGCGACAACATAATGGGCAATCACCTCGATGACCTGCATCCGCTGAATATGCTCACCGTCAAGACTAAAGCGGACGTTTATGAGGGCATGAAAACCGCTCTTCACAAGCTCCTTGACCCTATTGAAAAGCGTAAAATCCCGTTTGCGATGATTTACGGCAATCACGACGATTTAAATGAAATCACTAAAGACGAGCAGGCGGATATTTACCGCACATTCTCTATGTGCGCGGGGCTTGACAATGAAGACAAAACGGTTGACTGCGACACATACAATATTCCGATTTACTCCGAGGACGGCAGTAAGATAAAATATAACCTCTGGATGCTCGACAGCTCATGGCTTGACCACGAAAAGGACGAGGTTTTCGGCTATGTAAAACCCGAGGCTGTTGAGTGGTACAGGCGAAAAAGTGCCGAACTTAAAGAAAAAAATGGAAAAAATCCTGTTCCGTCGATAATGTTTCAGCATATTCCTCTTGCAGAAACACTTCAACTTGTTGTAGAATGTAATAAGAAGGAAAGTTCTGTAAGGGGCGGCGACGGAAAATACTATAAGCTCCGCCCGTGCTGTACGGGCGTTATGGGCGAATATCCGAGCGTTGTGAGCCGTGATGTCGGTCAGTTCGAGGCAATGAAAGAGTGCGGCGATGTTAAAGCCGTTGTTTTCGGGCACGACCACCTCAACTGCTTCATAGCCAATATTGACGGCATTGACTTTATTCAGACCTCCTGCGCGTCGTTCCGCTGTTACGGCGACAGAAACAGGGGCGTCAGAGTCTTCACTCTTTATGAGAACGGAGACTACGAAACGGAATTTCTCAGCTACTATGATTTATGCGGCAGAAATCCTGTTTCACAACTCAGGTATTTTTGGGATGCGGATGATATGATTCCAGCAAAGGCGGCGGTTCTCGGTCTCTCGGCGGCAGCTGCGGCAGGGACGGCAATCGCGCTTCACCAAAAGCATATAAAAAATAAAAAATTTAAATAAGGATGTGTAACAATGGATCAGAATCAAAGACCACACAGCCGTAAGAAAACCGTAGGCAGCGGTTCCGTGAATGTCGGCAGAACCGACAGCGTAGGCAGTTCTAACGGTCCCGTCGGCTTCGGAGGAAGAAAGAGGGGCTCATCCCGTCCTCAGTCCTCCTACTCAGCTCCGACTCAGGACTCAAGCGGCGGCAATGTTACCCGCGCGGGCGGATTCAGCCTTAAGAAGCTGCTGTTTATCGGCATTATCGCAATTGTAGCAATCTTCCTTCTCAAGAGCTTCAGCGGCGGCGGCACAACCAGCCTTCTTAACGAAACAAGTGAAGCAGAGCCTGTTGCGGCAACAAGCGATGACGGACTTCTGTTCTCCAATCTTTTCGGCGGCGGTTCATCACCCCTCTCTTCACTCTTCGGCGGAAGCAGCGGCGACTCTTCCTCAGCCGACAGCTACTCATCATACGCCAAGCCTGACTACACAGTTTCAAAGCTTGCCCGTAAGAAGAGATACACTCCCGTCGGCAACGGCAAAGACACTGTAACTGTTATGGTTTATATGTGCGGTACTGACCTTGAGTCAAAGTACGGCATGGCAACAAAAGACCTTAACGAAATGCTCAGCGCAACACTTTCGAGCAACGTTAACCTTATTGTTGAAACAGGCGGATGCAAGAAGTGGAAGAACAACACCATTTCATCATCTAAAAACCAGATTTATAAAATTGAAAACAACAAGATGAAGGTTCTTTCAAAGGACGCAGGCACTGCCGCAATGACAGACCCGAAGAACCTCACAACCTTCATTAAATTCTGCAACAAGAATTTCCCTGCTGACCGTAATATCCTCATTCTCTGGGATCACGGCGGAGGATCACTCACAGGCTACGGCTACGATGAAAAGAATCCCCTCGCTTCATCAATGCCCCTCAACAAGTTTGACGACGCTCTCAAATCAGCAGGCTGTGAATTTGACTTCATCGGCTTTGACGCCTGCCTTATGGCAACACTTGAAACAGCTCTTGTCTGCAACAACTATGCCGACTATCTTATCGGCTCAGAAGAAACAGAGCCCGGCACAGGCTGGTACTACAAGAACTGGCTGACTCAGCTTTCAAAGAACACATCTATCTCAACTGTTGACCTCGGCAAAACAATCATCGACGATTACCTTGCCGCCTGCGGAACAGCATCAGGCACAACAATCACCCTTTCACTTACAGACCTTGCTGAAATGGAAGGTACCGTACCCGACACATTCCGTACATTCTCAACAGCCACCACAAAGATGATTTCGTCTGACGACTACAAGAAGGTTTCAGACGCGCGTGCGGGCGTTCGTCAGTTCTCGGCTCAGAACAAGCTCAATCAGATTGACCTTGCCGACCTTGCCAACCGTCTCGGCACAAAAGAAGCCTCTTCTCTTGAAAAAGCTCTTCACGGCTGCGTAAAATACAACAAATCAACGGCTTCACGCTGCAACGGTCTTAGCATTTTCTTCCCCTATGAATCAACAAAGAATGTTAAGAGCGCACTTGCTTCTCTCAAGGCTATCGGCGTTGACGATGAATACACAAAGTGCATTAAATCATTCGCAAGCCTTGAATACGGCGGACAGATTGCCGGCGCAGCTTCTCAGCTTCCCGACCTTTCATCTATGGGCGGCGACCTGCTCGGCTCATTGATTTCATCTTACACAGGCGGCGGAGCATCAGCTCAGCCCTCAGTTTCTCCCCTTGCTTCTCTTGCAGGCGCGTTCCTCGGCGGAGGAAACAGCGGAAACGCAGCTCCCTCCAATCAGTCAGGCAGCCTTTTAGGCTCACTTGCAGGCAATCTCCTCGGCGGCGGCTCATCTCAGCAGCAGTCTTCGGGCGGTTCGCTTCTCGGCAGTCTCCTCGGCGGCGGTTCTTCTCAGCAGCAGTCTTCCTCGGGCGGTTCGCTTCTCGGTTCACTTGCAGGCGGTCTTCTCGGCAGCTCAGCAGGCAACGGACTTGACATCGGCACAGTCGCAAGCCTTCTCGGCGCGTTCTCAGGCAAGAGTATGCCCGCGGAATATGACTGGGTTGACACTGACCTTATCGCTGAAAAAGCGGAAGATATTGCGGAAGAATTCATCAACCCCGCACGCCTTGCGGCATCAGAAAAGGACGGCAACGCTGTTCTTGAGCTCACCGACGAAGAATGGGCACTCATTCAGAAGCTCGAGCTTAACGTATTTGTAAAAGACGGCGACGGCTACATTGACATGGGCCTTGACAACACCTTTGACTGGTATGACGACACAAGCGTTCTGCTTGATTTCGACGGAACATGGCTCACAATCAACGGCAAAGCCTGCGCTTACTATCTTGTATCCGACACAAAGCAGGACGACGGAAGCTGGACAACAATCGGCAGAATTCCCGCTCTCCTCAACGGCGAATTTGTAAATCTCCAGGTTGTATTCGACAAGGCTCATCCCGACGGAACAATCACAGGCGCGTATCCACTTTATGAAGACGACGAAAATGTTGATGTTCAGGCAAAGGGCGACATTGAAATCAAAGCGGGCGACAAGATTGAGCTCCTCTGCGATTACTATGACCTTGACGGCAACTATTCAGAGTCCTACAAGCTCGGCACATCATTTACAGTTCCCGCAAGCGGACTTAAGGTTACAAACCTTAAACTCAACGCTAAGGATATAAGCGCAACATTCAGAGCGACAGATATCTACGGCAACTATTACTGGATTCCGATTAACTGATTACCGTCTGAATATTATTAAGAATAAATAAAATTACCGCCATCTGAAGATGTTTTCTTCGGGTGGCGGATTTTTTACGCATAAAAAATCGGCTGGGGACAAGCCCCAGCCATGCAATTCTGAATTTCTGTATAATCTGTATAATATGAACGTGTTGCCCCGAATATAAATTACATGCTTTCGGGAACAGAGATTTTGAGCATTTCAAGGACATTTTTGATAATATCTTTAACGCACGCGCAGAGATAAATTCTTGCCTGCATGAGCTTTTCATCGTCGCACTGAACGCGGCAGGCGTTATAGAATTTATGGAACAGCGTCGCAAGCTCAACAACATACTTCGTCATCTTTGAGGGGTCAAGCAGCTTCGCCGCAAGCTCAACCTCACCCGTAAGAGAAGCAATATGACGGATAAGCTCTTTTTCTTCCTCTGCTGTGAGAAGTTTGAGTGTTTCCTCGTCGCAGTCTGTGAGCTCAATGCCCTCCGCGCTGAGCTTTTTGAAGATGCTGCAGATTCTCGCGTGAGCGTACTGGCAGTAATAGACTGGGTTCTTGCTGCTCTCCTCAACCGCAAGGTCAAGGTCAAAATCGCAGTGAGAGTTAGCCTCTCTTGTGTTGAAGAAAAATCTTGCCGCGTCGATCGGAACTTCTTCAAGGAGAGTTACAAGAGTAATCGCCTTGCCCGAACGCTTGGAAGCCTTGATAACCTCGCCGTCCTTAACAAGACGAACCATCTGCATGAGAACAACGGTCAGCTTGTCGGGGTCAACGCCCAGAGCCTGCAAAGCCGCCTTAAGACGCGGAACATAGCCGTGGTGGTCAGCACCGAGAATATCAATCGCGTGGTCGAAGCCTCTGATGCACAGCTTGTTGTAATGGTAGGCAATGTCGGGAACAATGTATGTGAGAAGTCCGTTGGAGCGGACAAGAACGAAGTCTTTATCGCAGCCGAACTGCTCAGCCTTGAACCATACCGCGCCGTCCTTTTCGTAGGTGAAGCCTTTTTCGGTGAGGTCGGCAACAACCTGCCTTGCCGCGCCGCTGTTGTGAAGCGTGCTTTCCTTAAACCATGTGTCATACTTGATTTTGTATTTAAGCAGGTCTCTTTCAAGTCCCGCAATATTCAGCGGAAGTGCGTAATCAACAAGAGCCTTTCTCCTCTCTTCCTGAGTGGCAGAGATGTACTTGTCGCCGTGGATTTCAGCAAAAGCTTTTGCGTGGTCGATAATGTCCTGTCCGTGATATGAATCCTCGGGCATTTCAATGCCGTCCTCATAAAGCTCGCGGTATCTTAAATCAAGCGAAAGACCGAATTTCTCTATCTGATTGCCGCCGTCGTTGATGTAAAACTCTCTTTCTGTTTCATAACCTGCCCATGTGAGCACCTCGGCAAGGCAGTCGCCCATTGCGCCGCCTCTTGCGTTGCCGACGTGCATCGGCCCGGTGGGGTTGGCGGAAACAAACTCAACAAGAGCCTTTTTGCCCTTGCCTACCTCGGAATGACCGTAAGCTGTTCCCTTTGCCTTGACATCTTTGAGAATTGCCGCATAGTAGCCGCCGCCGAGATAAAAGTTAAGGAAGCCGGGGCCCGCACATTCGCATCTTTCAAAATATGTGTTTTGAAGCTCCATGCCGTTTATGATGATTTCGGCAATTTTTCTCGGAGCCATTCTCAGCTCTCTTGCCCACGCCATGGCCGCGTTTGTGGAGAAATCGCCGTTGGCTCTGTCGGCAGGGATTTCAATGTTGAATTTTGTTTCGGGTACGGCGGCGATAATTCCGTCGCTGAGAGCCTTTTTCATTGAATTCATAACAGCGTCGTGGAGCTGAGTCTGAACCTCGTTAACAATACAACTCATTTTCTTATCCTTCCTTTATCTTTTCTAATGTAACTTCAAGTATGTTGTCGCTTAAGAAACTTCCGTTTGCGTCAAGTGTGTAGGAAAAAATCAGCTTTCCGCCCTCGGGCGTCATTGTCGATTCAACCTTGTGGGTGTAGATTCCGAGTGAGAGAGAGCCCATCGGCGTTTCATAAACGCAGGTGTGGCGTTTGCCTTTTTCCATAATCATCTGCGCGGTGAACGAGCCCGAGCGCGTCATTGTAACACAGCTCCCGTTTTCATAGCTAAGCGTTACAAAGCAGTCGTCAAGCCCCTCGGAGGTTTCTTTATATCTTATTTTATAATCCTCACCGAAAAATCTGAGTGAGCCCGTGGTTATCAGCTCTGAGGATTCTTTTTCACTGCCTGCCTTGTGCAGGTCGTTTATTTTTATTATGTATTTCATTTTTCCCATTTCTCAATGGCATAGCAGAACAGCTTGTCGATAAGGTCGCTGTAGCCGATTCCCGCCGCGCCGAAAAGCTTCGGGTACATGCTGATTTTTGTAAAGCCGGGGATTGTGTTGGGCTCGTTGAGCATAACCGCGCCGTCGGACTCTCTTACAAAGAAATCCACTCTCGCAAGTCCCGAGCAGCCGAGAGCCTTGTAAGCGTTGATAGCGGCAAAGCGGACCTCATTTGCCTTTTCTTCAGAAAGTCTCGCGGGAATGTGAAGCTCGCTTGCGGCGTTGATGTACTTCGCCTCGTAATCATAGAAATCATTTGCGGGCACGATTTCGCCGACAACGGAAGCTATGGGATTTTCGTTGCCTAAAACGGCGCACTCAACCTCTTTGCCGACTATGCCCTCTTCAAGAACGAGCTTTGAGTCCTCTTTAAACGCGATTTCAATCGCCTTTTCAAGTGAAGCACTGTCTGTAGCCTTGCTTACGCCGACGGAAGAACCCGCGTTGGCAGGCTTGACAAATATCGGAAAGCCGAGATATTTGCCCGCTTTTTCAATAAAATAGGCTTTGTTCTGATTGTATTCATACTCTTTGAGCCCGAGCCACTTTGCCTGGAGGATATTTGCGTTATCCGCAAGGGTGTTGGTGATGCACTTATCCATGCAGCAGGCAGAGGAAAGCATATCACAGCCGACAAACGGAATGCCCGCAACCTGAAGAAGTCCCTGAATTGTACCGTCCTCGCCGTTTTTGCCGTGGAGCACGGGGAAAACAACGTCAACTCTGATTTTTTCTGTCTTTTCACCGAAAACGATAATGCCGTGGTCAGCTCTGTCAACAGAAATTATCGCGGGGGTAAGATTTTTTTCGTCCTCAAGCCATTTATCGTCGGGGAGAAGGCTTACATCTCCGTCATATTTCAGCCATCTGCCGTCCTTTGTTATGCCGACAAGAATAAGCTCGTATTTGTCCTGCGGTACATTTTCAATAACCGATTTTGCGGAATTAAGCGAAACCTCATGCTCGCTTGAAACTCCGCCGAAAAGAATTAGTGCTTTTTTCATAATATCCTCCGTTATGCCTCAAAAAATTTAAGAAATGCTTTTTTCGCCATATATACATCTAATTTTGATACAACCTCAAACGGCGCGTGCATTGAAAGCACGGGAACGCCGACATCGACAACATCAACATTCATGTTGGCAACATATTTTGCGACCGTTCCGCCGCCGCCCTCGTCAACCTTGCCGAGCTCGCCTAACTGCCATTTTACACCGCTGTTGTCAAAAATCTGAGCAACCTCAGAAACGAACTCCGCGCTTGCGTCCGATGTTCCGCTCTTGCCGCGTGAGCCTGTGTATTTTGTAACAACAATGCCCTTGTTGATGAATGAAGCGTTCATTTTGTCAAGCACGCTCGCAAATGTCGGGTCAAACGCCGCATTTACATCAGCGGAAAGGCATTTTGAATTTGAAAGAACATCTCTGCCGAGGATACCGCCCTCACATCTGCCTAAATCGGCAAGGAAATAGCGAAGATAATCGCTGTCAAGACCTGTGTTGCCGTCGGAGCCTGTTTCTTCTTTATCCGTCAGAACGGTAACGGCTGTGTAGTCGGGCGCGCCGTCAAGTTCAAGGATAGCCATAAGCGCGGGATAAGCGCACACACGGTCGTCATGGCCGTAGCCGCCTATCATGCTTCTGTCAAAGCCTATATCCGTAACCTTCATCGCAGGCACGGCTTCAAGCTCGGCGGTGAGGAAATCACGCTCAACAATGCCGTATTTCTCGTTGAGAATTTTCATTATATTGAGCTTCACAAGCTCGCTGCCCGAATCATTTTTAAACGGAAGTGAGCCGACAAGAATGTTAAGCTCCTCGCCTCTGATTATTTCGGACGGCTTTCTTTCCATCTGGCTTGCGCCGAGGTGCGGAAGCAAATCCGTAATTACAAACTGCGGGTCGCCCTCGTTTTCGCCGATATTCACGTCAACCTTTGTGCCGTCCTTTTTAAACACAACGCCGTGAAGCGAAAGCGGAATTGTAACCCACTGATATTTTTTGATTCCGCCGTAATAATGCGTTTTGAAAAGCGCAATTTCGCTGTCCTCATAAAGCGGACTGGGCTTTAAGTCAAGGCGCGGTGAGTCAATATGAGCGGCGGAAATATGAACGCCCTCTTTAACGCTCTTTTTGCCGATAACCGCAAGGATAACCGCTTTGCCCCTGTTGAGGTAATAGATTTTATCGCCTGCGGAGTATTTTTTAGTGTTGTCAAAGGGCTGAAAGCCGTTTTTCTCAGCTTCTTTAACCGCAAAAAGCGCGGCTTCCCTTTCAGTTTTGCAGGCATTGAGGAAGCTCTTGTAGCCCTCGCAGAAGTCAAACGCCTCTTTGAGCTCCGCTTCGTCAATTATTTTTGCCGAATGTTCGTTTTTCATAAAAAGCTGTTCTTTGAGAATTTCAGCCTCTGATTTTTTTTCAGACATGATAATACCTCCGAAAAGAATTTTTTGTCGTAATGTAAACTGTTCGTTATTCTGACAAATATTTTATATTTTCAAGTTTAAAATAGCTCCGACAGGTCGATTTCGCCGCCGTTGTTTCTGATAACCACATCAGCCTTGCTTAAATAGTATTGCTCGTCGGGCTGAGCGTTTATTCTGAGCTTCGCCTCGTCCTCGGTAATCGAGTCGCGGTTCATTATCCTTTCAAGGCGGATTTTTTCGTCCGCGCAGACAACTATTGTTTTCGCGCAGTAGTCATAAAGCTCGCTTTCAAAAAGCAGAGCCGCATCAACGGCAAAAAACGGGAAACTGTCTTTATTCTCAATTATCTGCCGACGGACAAGCCTTGTTATGGCAGGGTGGGTGATTTTATTTAAAATCTGCTCGTTTTCTTTTGTTGAAAACGCTTTTTTCGCAAGAGCCGTTCTGTCAAGCTCGCCGTTTTCATAAACTATGTCATCACCGAACGCGGCTTTCAGCTCGTCAATGACGGACGAGCCTTTCCTGACGATTTCACGCGCGGCAATGTCGCAGTCGATAACGCACCAGCCTTTTTCTGAAAGAAGCTGAGAAACTGTCGTTTTCCCCGCTCCCGTCTGCCCCGTGAGTCCGTAAATATCGGGAACACTGATAACTCTGAACGCGGCGGCTCTTATGAGCCTGTTATAAACCGCAAGACCTACGCCCTCGGTTGACGGACACCTTACAAAAACGCGGTTCGCGCCTTTTTTGTCGGCATCTCTGAGAATGGCAAAAAGCTTCTGCGCCTGCTGCTCGGGTGAGTTTTCACTTCCGTAGCAGAAAGTCGGGATTTTTAATTTTTTATCTTCGCCGTCAAACACAACGGCATAATCGCCGTCCGCGCCCTCTTCGTCAATGAAGCATCGGAATGACGGAAAACTGCTTCTTACAATAAATACCTCCGCTTTCGGGGAGTAGTGCTTGTATTTCATGCCCGGGGAGGCGGCAACCGCGCCCTCCTTGAGCTTATCAGTAACGGCAGGGTCAATCTCGATTTTGCCGAGTACGCTTTCGAGCTGTTCGGGAGTTATTCCGCCCGGACGGAGAAGTCTCGGAGGCTCAGTCGCAAGAGTGATTACCGTCGATTCAACGCCGACATCACATTCGCCGCCATCGACAATCGCTTCGATTTTGCCCATCATATCATCTATGACGTGCTGAGCTGTCGTGGGGCTCGGAAGTCCCGAGGAATTTGCACTCGGCGCGGCAAGCGGAACGCCTGCTGATTTGATAATTGCGTTTGCTATCGGGTGGGACGGCATTCTCACCGCAACCGTCGGCAGTCCCGCGCTGACTTCGTCGGGGATAATATCAGACTTCGGGAGAATTATTGTAAGCGGGCCGGGCCAGAATTTCTGAGCCAGAGCCTTTGCTTTTTCGGGTACCTCACTCACAAGCGGATAAATTTCACTGAATTCGCTTATGTGAACTATCAGCGGATTATCCTGCGGTCTGCCTTTTGCTTTGAAAATATCCGCAACCGCTTTCGGGTCAAGAGCGTTCGCCGCAAGGCCATAGACCGTTTCGGTTGGAATTGCGACAAGTCCGCCGTCTCTGAGAATCGACGCCGCTTCATCAATATCTTTTTTATTGTTTCTGTCTTTTATTTCATATATACGCGTATTCATTTCATGCTCCGGTTATTCCGCGTCGGCTTTGAGCTTTTCGGCTGTGTCGGCTGTTATAAGCGCGTCAATCAGCTCGTCAAGGTCGCCGTTTAAAATTGCCTCTAATTTATAGAGCGTAAGACCTATTCTGTGGTCGCTGACTCTGCCCTGAGGATAGTTGTAGGTTCTTATTCTTTCGCTTCGGTCGCCCGTGCCTACCTGAGACCTGCGCTCGCCTGCGATTTCGCTGTTCTGCTTCTCTCTTTCGGCTTCAAGGATTCTCGAGCGGAGAATTTTCATCGCCTTATCCTTGTTTTTGTGCTGGCTTCTTTCGTCCTGGCACTCAACAACCGTTCCTGTCGGTATATGCGTAATTCTGATAGCCGACTCGGTTTTATTGATGTGCTGACCGCCCGCACCGCTTGAACGGAAGGTGTCAATCTGCAAATCAACGGGGTTGATGTCAATGTCAACCTCCTGCGCTTCGGGCAGGACGGCAACGGTAACGGTTGAAGTGTGAATTCTTCCCTGCGACTCCGTCTCGGGCACGCGCTGAACGCGGTGAACGCCGCTCTCAAATTTAAAGCGTGAGTATGCTCCGTCGCCCTCAATCATAAAGCTGATTTCCTTGTAGCCGCCGAGCTCAGTCGGGTTGGCTGAGAGTATATCAGGCTTCCAGCCTCTTGCCTCGGCGTACATTGAGTACATTCTGAAAAGTGAATTTGCAAACAGGGCAGATTCCTCGCCGCCCGCGCCTCCGCGGATTTCAACGATAACATTCTTATCGTCATTCGGGTCTCTCGGGAGCAGGAGAATTTTAAGCTCCTCCTTTGTTTTTTCGATTATCTGGGAGCTTTCTTCCATTTCCTCAAGAGCCATATCACGGAAATCCCTGTCAAGACCTCCGCCGTCAATAAGGCTTTTGGCTTCGTCATAATTTTTCTGAGCCGTTTTATATTCACGGTACTTCTCAACAACAGGCGTGAGGTGTTTTGACTCCTGCATGAGCTTTTTGTATTTGTCAATATCCGAGATAACCTCGGGGTCAAAGAGCTGAGCGTTTATCTGCTCAAATTTTTCTTCAATTGCGGCAAGCTTATCAAGCATAAAAAATATCCTTTCTTAAATCAAAACTGTACGGTTTAAGAAAAGCCACTACTGCTCACTGTCTCTGATAATTTTCTTTATATTTTTTTCGACCTTTGCACGGGGAACCATAACCTCCCTTGAGCAGGCAAGGCATTTTATTTTGAAATCCATACCGACTCGCAGAACGGAAAACCTGTTTTCGCCGCAGGGATGATTCTTTTTCATAACGAGAATATCCCCTGTCTGAACATCCATAAAATCCCTCTTTTCCGAAAAATTCCCATTATAACAGCATAATTACGATTATTATATCACATAATTATAAATAAAGCTACTCATATGAATAAAAAAATGCGGCACACGCATATAAATATATAAAAACTAAGGTGGTAAAACTATGATTACTTTTAAACCGGAAGGACAGCTTATCGGCGAAAAATCCAACAGAGACGCTCTGGAAAATACAGCGTCGCTCAGAGAAGCGTGCTATGCGGGCACAATCCTCGAGGCGCGCGCATTGCTTTGCGACAGAGACCACAACCTCAAGGTTGATTTGGGCTGCATGTACGGAATTATCCCTCACAATGAGGGCGCAATAGGCATTGACGACGGCTCGGTGAGAGATATTGCCCTCATCTCCCGCGTAAATAAGCCCGTAACCTTCAGAATAACAGGCTTCAGCTTTGACGAAAACGGCAGGGAATATGCCATTCTTTCAAGAAAGAGCGTTCAGAAAGACTGCATGGAGCAGTATGTGAAAAAGCTCAGAAGCGGCGATGTCATAACCGCGCGCGTTGCTCACATGGAAAATTTCGGCGTTTTTCTCGACATCGGCGCAGGCATTAACGGACTGCTCCCCATAGACAGTATTTCCGTTTCGAGGATTCCTCATCCGTCGGTCAGATTTTCGGCAGGGCAGATGATTAAGGTAATCGTGAAATCCGCCGACGACATGGGCAGGCTGACATTCAGCCACAAGGAGCTCCTCGGCACATGGGAGCAGAACGCAGGGGAATTCACCCCCGGCGAAACCGTGCCGGGCATTGTCCGCTCCATAGAGAACTACGGCATCTTCGTTGAGCTTGCGCCGAACCTCGCAGGGCTTGCGGAGTATGCACCGGGGATACTGGCAGGCAGCTACGCGGGAGTTTATATAAAAAGCATCGTGCCCGAAAGAATGAAAATCAAGCTCATAATCGTGGATTCCTTTGACGCGCAGTATCCGAACCCTCAGATTAAATACTACACCGAGAGCAGCCACATCGACCACTGGATATATTCCCCCGAAAAATGCCCTAAAATAATTGAAAGCATTTTTTAAAACGGCGTAAAATCGGCAATTTTGCCTTTATTTATCTTTTTTTGAATAAAAAAATCCCTCAGCCCCTTGATTTTATTTTTTCTGTAATGTATAATATAATTACAGTTTTATATCTTAGGGAATTTTTCGCAAAATTTCCGTTAAGGAGGGATTTTTTTTGTCAGCGGATTTACATTGTCATACCAAATTATCAGACGGATCCATGGGAATTGAGGATATTATTATCCTTGCGGAGAAGCAGGGTGTAACCACACTTTCCATAACCGACCATGACTGCATGGCAGGCAACATCAGAGCCAGAATTATCGGCGCGCGCCACGGAGTCAACATCATTCACGGTGTGGAGATTTCTTCATCTGACCCTGAAACACAGGAAGAGGTTCACATTCTCTGCTATCTGAGTGATTCTCCCGACAGGCTGGAGGGCCTCTGCCACAGAAATCTGATTGAGCGCAAAAAAGCCGCTCAGTATATGATGCTTAAAGCCGCGCAGAGATATCCCATCACGCCCGACCTTGTGCTTAAATGCGCTCAGGGCTCAACCAACGTGTATAGCACCCATGTTATGTCCGCTCTTGTTGAAAGCGGAATTGACACATCAATATGCGGTGATCTTTATAATAAACTTTTCGGCAAGGGAGCAATCCTCACCGCCCGTCCCGTTTTTGAAAGCACAGTTAATGTTCTTAACGCCATTCATGAGGCAGGCGGAATAGCAATACTCGCTCATCCGGGCAAATACTCATCATACAGCGTTATGGAAAAGCTCATTGAAGCAGGTCTTGACGGCATTGAGGTATGGACTCCCGAGCACAGCGACGAGCAGGCGGAATATCTTGCCGCATTCGCAAAGAAAAACAAGCTTCTCGCTCTGGGCGGCAGCGATTTCCACGGCAGATTCAACACACACCGCGTTACTTTAGGCAGTTACTCAACGCCCGACAAGCAGCTTTCGGAGCTTATGAGCTACAAGGCAAGGCTTCGCAGAAAGCAGAAGCAGGCTGCTGCTGCGGCCGCGGCGGCAGAATAAGTTGCACAAAGAGGTTTTTTAAATGAGTACAGGCAATGACGAGGACATAAAAATATACAGCAAAGGTTCGCTGTCAGAGGTTTCGGAATTTGACCGTCTGATTAAGAGCATTGATTTCAACTGCTCTAACGGCAACAAAGAAAAGGCTGAGCAGCTCGGCGCGTATTTTGCCCGTCTTAAGCCTACCGATGCGGAGCTTCACATTGAAATTTCCGATCGCTTAATGACCTCGTCCGTTCTTTATCAGTCAAGGGTGCTCATAACCTTCCTGTGCGGCAAGGTTGTCAAAGATAAAATCAGCGACGCCGTTTTGTCAGACACAATAAGAAGCTCAATGTATGAATGTCTTAAGGAAAACGAGGAAGGCTACTACAACAATATTGCGGACGGAGCGGCGTTTTCGTTCTATCGCCTCGCTTTTAAAAGAGACGGCAACTGCGGCACGGTAATCGGCAGTGAATTTGCAAAGCTCTGCGGCAGCCCGAAAGATGAAGAGCTTGCCGCGCTGGGCGAAACAATTTACCTGAAAGCCGTCAGCTTCGCTGAAAATCTCATTGACAGATGCCTTTTTAAATACTGATATATTCAGTCATATTCAAAGCTCAGAAAAATAAAAAATTTGTCGGATTTCTATTGATAATCTTAAAATAATATAGTATAATTGTAAGGTAACAACCCATGCGGAGCGTTACTTTTATCATGTGGCGTGTAGGTCCTGTGCGACGGGGCGCCGTGAACCATGTCAGGCGGGGAACCGAGCAGCATTAAACGGTCTGCACTGTGCGCCACAGCCCGCCTGCATGCCACATGATAAAGGTAACGCTCCCGATTTTTTATGTTTGGAATGATTTTTTGTACCAGGTTCTTTACAGGAAATGGCGTCCGCGTACATTCGCTGACGTTTCGGGGCAGGAGCATATAACCTCCACCCTTTCTAACGAAATAGTTTCGGGTAAAGTATCCCATGCCTACCTTTTCACAGGTTCAAGAGGCACGGGCAAGACCACCTGCGCAAAAATCTTCGCAAAAGCTGTCAACTGCCTTAACCCCGTTGACGGAAATCCCTGCTGTGAGTGTTCCGTCTGCAAGGGAATCGACGACGGCTCAATACTCGATGTCATTGAGCTCGACGCGGCGAGCAACAACGGCGTTGACAATATCAGAGATATTATTGACGAGTCAAACTTCACACCCGTCAACGCGAAATACAGAGTTTATATAATCGACGAGGTTCACATGCTTTCAACCGGCGCGTTCAATGCCCTGCTCAAAACTCTTGAGGAACCTCCCGAGCACGTTAAATTTATCCTCGCGACAACCGAGGTTCACAAAATTCCGCCGACGATTCTTTCACGCTGTCAGCGGTTTGATTTTAAGAGAATTTCACCCGAAGCGACAGCAAAAAGAGTTGCGTATGTCGCGAAACAGGAAAATATTGAGATTGACGACGACGCGTGTATGCTCATAGCGAGAGTTGCGGACGGCGCGCTCAGAGATGCGCTTTCGCTTCTTGACAGATGCTCAGGCATCGGCGGCAGAATCACAGCCGACACAGTCAGCAGCGCGGCAGGTCTTGCGGGCAGAGAGCGACTTTTTTCTCTTATCGACGCTATAAATCAGAGAGACACCTCCCTTGCGCTCTCCATAGTCAACGAGCTTCACAACGATTCGTGCGACATGGAGCGTCTTTGCAACGATATGCTCAACCATTTCAGAAATCTGCTCATTGTCAAAACGGTCAAAAATCCGTATGAGCTTATTATCTGCGTTGATGAGGATATGCAGAGATACAAATTGCAGGCGGAGAGCTTCAACCTTGAAACGATACTTTACTGCCTTTCCGTTATCGAAAAGGCTCTTGTTTCACTCAAAAACAGCATAAACAAACGCATTGAAGCGGAAATGACGGTTGTGCGTCTGTGCAACCCGTCCGTATCGGGCGACAACTCAGCTCTTATTGCAAGAATTGAGAGACTTGAGGAGGCAATCAAATCGGGCGTTTCCATTCAGCCTGCTGTTAAAAAAGAAAAGGCTGAATCTGATATAAACAGAAAGTCGTTTACTCAGCCGACAAGTGAAACGCAGGAAAGCACCGAACGCGCGGAAAGTGAGGACGAGCTTCCTCCGCCGCCCCCTGAAAGAGAAGAAAAACCTGCTCAGCCCAATAATTCGGGCGATGTTCCGCTCGGCTGCTGGAGCGATGTTGTAGCTTCTTTACAGGCGACGGATATTCCGCTTATGGGAATACTGACAGGCTCATCGGCATTTGTCAGAAACGAGCACCTGCTTATAAAGTGCGACAATCCGACCTTCCCTCAGTTTATCAAGCTTCCGCTTCACGCCTCAGCTTTGAGAGAAGCGGTCAGCAAGGTTACAGGTCAGCGTTACAGGCTCGGCATATATAAAAGCAACGACGCGGGCGCGGTTAAAAAAGACCCGCTTGCAGACCTTATAAAAAAAATAAATAATTGAAAAGGATGTAACAGATATGAAAGCAAGAATCCCCAACCAGGCAAACCAGGGCAATATGATGAAAAGAATCCAGCAGATGCAGGAGGACATGGAGAACATTCAGAAAGAAGTTGAAGCTTCTGAATTCACAGCTTCCGCAGGCGGTGGAGCTGTTGAGGTTACAGTAAACGGTTCTCATGAAATCCTTTCTATAAAAATGGAACCCGATGTTGTTGACCCCGAAGAAATCGAAATGCTTGAAGACCTGCTTATCGCGGCTCTCAACGAAAGCATCAAAAAGGCAAACGACGCCATGGAGCAGGGAATAGAAAGAGCCAAGGGCGGCCTTTCAATCCCCGGACTTTTCTGATATGGCTAATTCGGCTGCTCCGCTCGCAAGGCTTATTGAGCTGTTTGAACGTCTGCCCGGCATCGGCAATAAAAGCGCGCAGAAGCTGGCGTTTCATATACTCAACATGAACGACGCGCAGATAAAATATTTCACCGACACCATAACAAACGCTCACGACAAGATTCACAGATGCTCTGTCTGCTGCGACCTTACGGACGGTGAGGTCTGCCGTGTGTGCGGCGATGAAAAGCGCGATAAATCGACAATCTGCGTCGTTGAGAACTCAAAAGATGTCATGGCGTTTGAGCGCACCAAAGAGTACAACGGGCTTTATCATGTGCTTCACGGTGCGATTTCGCCCATGAACAACATAGGCCCCGACGACATAACCGTCAAACAGCTTATTTCACGCCTGAGCGATGAGGGAATTGAAGAAATCATCATGGCAACCAACCCGACGGTTGAGGGCGAAGCCACCGCCATGTATATTTCAAGGCTTATCAAGCCTATCGGAATCAAGGTTACGCGCCTTGCGTACGGCGTTCCTGTCGGAGCTGACCTTGAATACGCCGACGAAATAACCCTCACAAGGGCGATTGAGGGCAGAAGTGAAATCTGAATTTTTCGACACCTTTTTTAACAATTGACCGTGTAATTTACACAACTTTGACATCGTTAAAATACTGTCATAATTTTCAAGATTTTCCTGACTTCTCTTTCCACAAAAGAAAGCGGGCGTTTTTGTTGATACTGCGCCTGTTTTCCTGTTTTACACAACTTTAACATCCCCTATTACTACTACTGAATAATATATATTATTTATTTCACAAACGGAGGAATTTTTATGAAAATTCAGTGCAGCACCGCTTTACTCTCTCAGGCCTGTCAGAACGTGCAGAGAGCTGTTTCAACCAAAACATCAATCCCCGCGGTTGAGGGTATTCTCATAAAAGCTCTCGGCAACGAGCTTATTCTCACGGGCTACGACCTTGAAATAGGCATCAAGACCTCTATCAACGCGGCTATTGAGGAGCAGGGCTCAATCATACTCAACGCAAAAATCCTTTGTGAAATTCTCCGCAATCTCCCCGATGAAACCGTTAAAATAGAGTCTGACGACAAAAATCTTGCCATTATCACCAGCGGCAACACAAAATATCAGATTATGGGCATATCCGCTGACGAATATCCCGAGCTTCCCACAGTTAAGGGCGGTTTCCCGATTGTTATCAGCCAGAAGCTTCTCAGAGACATGGTTCGTCAGACTATTTTTGCCGTTGCCTCAACTGATTCAAAGGTTGTCTATACAGGCATTAAGTTTGAGCTGACAGAAAACGAGATAAAGCTCATTGCCGTTGACGGATTCAGAATGGCGATAAGAAAAGAAGCCATTGACTACAAGGGCGACGATGTTTCGTTCATCGTTCCATCAAAGACTCTTTCAGAGGTTGTAAAACTTGCCGTTGCCGACGAGGACGGCGAGGATTACATATCCATGGGCATAGGCAAGAGACACATTCTCTTTGAAATCGGCGGATACAGCATCATTTCCCGTCTGCTTGAGGGTGAATTCCTCAACTACAAGGCGGCTATCCCCGTTACAGCGTCAACAAGAGTCGGAATCGACACAAGAAGCTTCATAAACAGCATTGAAAGAGCGTCTCTTATTATAAATGATAAAACAAAGAGCCTTGTTTCATGCATTTTTGATGAAAATATTGTCAAAATCAGCAGCGTTGCCTCACTCGGCACAGCAAACGACAGACTTGATGCCGAAATCGAGGGCAACAGAGTTGAGATAGGTTTCAACAACCGCTATCTGCTCGACGCGCTCAAGGCGTGCGACACCGACACAGTAAGAATCGAGCTCAACGGCTCAATTTCTCCGATACTCATTCTCCCGCCCGAGGGTGATGATTTCACATTCCTTGTACTTCCCGTGAGGTTAAAGAAGAATGATTAAAAAAGCTAATTTTAAACTCAGAGTAAAGCAGAAAGAAGTTGTCGAAAAGAAGATAACAACCGATTTTATCAGACTTGACTCTTTTCTTAAATTCTGCGACGTTGCGCAGACGGGCGGTCATGCAAAAATGATAATTCAGTACGGCGACGCGAAGGTCAACGGAGAGGTCTGCACTCAGCGCGGCAAAAAGCTCCGCACAGGCGATGAGGTTGAGTTTGACGGTAAAATTTATAAAATTGTATGAAAATACTCGAACACGATATTAAAGGCTTCCGAAATATTGAGCATATTTCCTTTGAGCCCGACGAGGGTATAAACGTCATTTACGGCGAAAACGGGCACGGAAAAACCAATATTATAGAAAGTATATGGCTTTTCACGGGCTGCAACAGCTTCAGAACAAGAAAAAATCAGGAGCTTATCGGCGAAAACTCAAAGGAAGCTGAGCTTAATTCGAGTTTTTTTGCCTTCGACCGCGAGCAGGAGGTAAAAATCAAAATAAGCGATAAAAAGGAAGTTTTTATCAACGGAGTAAAAAAGAATACACACAGAGCCCTTTTGGGCGAATTTCAGGCGGTGGTTTTTTCTCCGTCTGTTCTTTCTGTTATAAAAGACGGCCCGGGCGAAAAAAGAAAGTTCATCGACATTGCGGTGAGCCTTCTTAAGCCGAATTACGCCGCCGTGCTCTCAAAATACAACAAGGCGGTCATGCAGAGAAACAATCTGCTCAAAAAGATTAACGAAGGCTCAGCGACGGAGGATTTTCTCTTTGCATTTGACGAAGAAGTCGCGCGGGCGGGCGGTAAAATTGTTGATTACAGATTGCAGTATATTGAATCCTTAAAGGATTACACCGCCGATATTTACAGAGAAATTTCAAACGACAGAGAAAAATTCAGGCTCTCATACATCAACAGCGTCAAGGAAACGGGCAGAAATGCCGCCGAATGGGCGCAGATAATCTATGACGAGCTTCAACGAAAGAGAAAAAGCGACATTTTAAGGCTCCAGACCTCCGCGGGTCCGCACAAGGACGATATTGACATAACTCTTTCGGGCAAATCCGCAAGAGCTTACGGCTCGCAGGGTCAGCAGCGTTCGTGCGCGCTTGCTTTAAAAATTGCCGAGGGATTTATTATTAAAGACAGAAGCGGCGAGCAGCCCGTGGCTCTGCTTGATGATGTTATGAGCGAGCTTGACGGCAAACGGCAGGAGTGCCTTTTAAAATACCTTGACGGGTGGCAGGTTTTTGTTACCTGCTGTGATAAGGCGCATATTTCAAAAATAAATTACGGCAAAGCGTTCGAGGTCTGTGAGGGCACAATAAAACAAATCTGAGGTAGATTTATGTTTCTTCATTTAGGTGAAAACACGGTTATAACGACGGACGAGATTATCGGGATTTTTGACCTTGATAACACCACCGTTTCAAAGGCGACGAGAGATTATCTCTCAATAATGCAGAAAAATAAAAAAATCATAGACGTAAGCTATGATTTGCCGAAGTCATTTGT
Source organism: Acutalibacteraceae bacterium (assembly GCA_045640865.1). GTDB lineage: Bacteria > Bacillota > Clostridia > Oscillospirales > Acutalibacteraceae > CAG-488. Next base: position 30,503 of record JAZUFU010000063.1, read on the forward strand.
ATTGTGTCAGAAAAAGGAAACGGGCGAGAATGTAGTATATATTTCACCCATTTCAACTCAGACGCTGTTAAAGAGAATACAGACAAATAAGGGATTCGAATAAAAAAACACCCTCCGTGAGGAGAGTGTTTTTTATTTAGTATGTGTTTATCAGTAAGCGATTGTAAGCTCCTGCTTCCAGCTTGCGTCGATAACTGCTGTGCCTTTTATAGCTGTATCTGAATAAGCGAGAGTACCTGTTATATGCATGGGATTGTAAACAACGAATGATGTGATAAGTCCCTTATCATTAACAGTTGCTGTGATTGTACCGCCGTTGTAGCCGATGTTGCAGTTCTGACATGTGAAGGGTTCAAGGTCTTTGGATGTCATATTGAGGCAATCCATACATGCTTTATGGTTGGGGGGCTGCTTGTCAAAGCTGTTGGTGCTTTCGGGCTTAAGCTTAATCTGAATCTTATAGCCGTTGCCTGACTTTGTGCAGCTTGCGGACTGAACGCCTGATGCAGGAAGCTTACTCATAAGAGGATCTCCGTCGATGGGAAGAATCTTTTCAATACCCTTATCGCCTGCTTTACCGTTAACAACTGTGTAGTTTCTGGCACTTTCCTTAGGATCGTCATAATCATTGGGAATCATTCCGTTAGCGATTGTCTTAACAAATCCGGGGAAGCTTGTTTCTGTAATCTTGGTGTTTGCGCCCTGCTTACCTGTGATTACCATTTTGCCCTTGTAAGCCTTTGTTGCGTTGGCAACCTTGTTGTAGTAAGCAACTACTTTTGCAACATCTGTGCCAACGGGTGCGCCGTCTTCCTTAGCAGGTGTTTTAGAACCTGATGATGAAGATGAGCTGCTTGAAGATGAGCTTGATGAGCCTGTATCAGCGGGTGCTGCTGTGTCGTCAGAGCTGGAATCATCTGCTGCTGTTGTGTCGTCAGTGCCAAAATCGTCAGTAGCTGTTGTGTCGTCAGCTGCGAAATCGTCAGCCGCCGCTGTGTCGTCAGCTACAGCACCTGTATCTGTTGATACTGCTGATGAGCCGCCTGCTGTGCCTGCTTTTGCCGCGATGTCTTCGTTTGTTTTGCAAACCTTATCGGTAATGCTGAGGCTGGTAACGATGATTGATGCTACGCATGCAACTGCTGTAACTGCGGAAATGACTGACTTAACGATTTCAGGGTTCTTTTCGCCCTTAGCAGCCTTTTTCTCAGCTTTAGCAGCTTTTTTTGCTTCTTTTGTTTCTTTGGACATAAATAAATATTCTCCTTTCGGTCATTGCATTTATCTGCAATATAAAGATAACATAAATAAAGTAAAATGTCCAATGATTTTTTTAATTTTCCTAAAAAATATCTTTAACTCTGCAAATTTCAGGCAAATAGACAAAAAAATGCTTAAATTTTGTAATATTTAAAAATGTTTGGGATAGATTTTTATGATTTTTTATGTTAGAATGTCTTTGTATTAAATATATAAAGGAAAATTTGCTTTGAAAAAATTTATTTCTTGGAATGTAAACGGCATAAGAGCCTGCATGGAAAAAGGCTTTAAGGAAGTTTTTGATTCGCTTGACGCGGATATTTTCTGCCTGCAGGAGACTAAGCTCCAGGCAGGTCAGATTGATTTCGCGCCCGAGGGATACAACTGCTACTGGAATTACGCCGTTAAAAAAGGATATTCGGGTACTGCCGTATTCTCAAAGGAAAAGCCGCTGAGTGTTGTGCTCGGCGTGGGCAAAGAGGAGCTTGACGACGAGGGAAGAATGATTACCCTCGAGTTTCCCGATTACTATTTCATAACCGTCTATACTCCAAACGCGCAGGACGGGCTCAAGCGCATTGAGCACCGATGCAAATGGGAGGACGCTTTCAGAGAAAAGGTGTCTGAGTTTCAGAAAATCAAGCCTGTCATACTCTGCGGCGATTTGAATGTTGCTCACGAAGAAATCGACCTTAAAAATCCCAAAGCCAACAGGGGCAACGCGGGATTCTCTGACGAGGAAAGAGGAAAATTCAATCAGCTTCTTGACGCGGGATTTATTGACACATTCAGATATTTCTATCCCGATAAAGCCGAAGCCTACAGCTGGTGGTCTTACAGATTCAGAGCCAGAGAGCGGAACTCGGGCTGGAGAATTGACTATTTCTGCACTTCGAAAACATTTGAAAACAGACTTAAAGGCGCGGAGATACATTCCGAAATTTTCGGCTCAGACCATTGCCCGATTGAGCTTACTATAGAATGAAAAGAGGTAAACCTATGAAAACAGTACATAAAATTCTCATACCCGTTTTTGCCGTGCTTCTTGCGGCGTCGGTTGCGCTGACCATACTTGTTCTCAACGGAACAATCAAGAGAAAGCCCGGCGCGACAGGTCTTGTTGAGGACGGAGTGTTTAAAGCAACAGATTTTGCACAGCTTGACCCCGTGTCTGTGCATTCTCAGTACCCTTATATGCAGAGCGACATTGACGGCATTTTCTACACCTTCGACACAAACGGAGATGTAAAATTCTTTGAATATGACGGAAAGCAGCTTAATAATTACAGCGGAACAGTCGGCACAATAACTGTTACGCCCGAGCTGACATACAACAAGCTCCCGATAAAAATCAGCTACATTGTCAAGGACGGCAAAACTGTCGGTTACGGACTTTTCACGAACGCGGCGCATCCCGAGGTTACATTATATAAATACGCATTCGCAAAGCTCATTGATGCGCCTGAGATTTACGGTCTTAAGGGCAAAATGCTCCTTGTAAGCATCGACAGCGATGAGGCGTACTCAAACGACAGAAAATATGTTGAGATTTTCAATGTTGATATGACTAACGGTGGTCTTTCGAGAGTATTCTCTCAGCGAGACAGAACTCCCGACAAGAGCGGCAGACTCAGCGACAGATGGCACATCATCACCGACGGATTTATAAAATCGGTAAAAAAGAAAGCGTCGGTTATTTCGGGCAGACGCTACAACACCGACACTAATGTTTTTGATATTTTCGATTTAAACATAAGCATGAACAATCCCGACCATTCGGGAATTTACACAACATTCCTCAGAGAGAATCCCGAGGACAGCAGTTATGTATATCTCAAAAAGACAAAGAGCGGCTTCAAGTCCGTGAATTATCTCGGGCAGGAGACCGACATAGTCAGCTTTGAGGGCGATATTGAGGATTATGTTTTCAGTGGCGACTGGGTTTATGATGCAAATACCCGTGAGTTCGTAAATCTTCTCAGCGGCAAAAAAATCGCGGCAAAGGGCGTTGAAGCGATTGATATGTTCGCGGTCAACTCAAAGGGAACGGCGTTCGCCGCGCTCGCGAGCTACAAAGACAGCCAGGGACTGTTTATAATTGACGGTGAAGGCAAGACTCAGGCGTATGCGGGCAAGAACATTTTCGATTCAAATATCAGGAATGTATGCTTCGCGGACGATGATACCCTCTTCACCACAGGTGCGGACGAAAACGGAGCCTGCACCAATTATCTTATAAAAATCAAATAATCTGTTTAATTAAAACACCTGCCGATTTTCCGTCGGCAGGTAATTTTTTATATTTTCGTTTCGTCAAAATCAATAGTAATCTGCTTGTGCTTTATCTCAATCTGCTGGAGCTCCACGCCCGCGGCGGTGAGCATACGCTTGGAGGCTCTTGTGCTGTCGCTGTCCTTGTATTTATCCGAAAGATAGATTACCTTTTTAATGCCGCTTTGGATAATTGCCTTTGCACATTCACAGCACGGGAAAAGACCTACATAAATCGTGCAGCCCTCAAGGTTTGCTCCGCGGTTGTTGAGTATCGCGTTCAGCTCCGCGTGGCATACATAAGGATATTTTGTGTCAAAGGAGTTGTCGCCCTCGCGCTCCCACGGAAAATCGTCGTCATCACAGCCCATGGGGAAGCCGTTGTAGCCGATTGACATAATTCTCTTTTTATCGTTGACAATGCACGCCCCGACCTGAGTGTTGGGGTCTTTGCTTCTTTTGGAGGCAAGGAGTGCCGTTCCCATAAAATATTCGTCCCACGAGATATAATCTTTTCTTTTCATATCATACACCCTTTCGCACTTTGCAACATTCTATCATGTTCACATAAAATTTTCAATAATATTATTGTATATTTACATTATTTGTGTTATACTTAAAAAGTTATATTAGGTATTTTTTCAAAAAAATTCAGAGGTGATAATAATGGGACTTATGAAAATAATCTTCGGTGATTACTCAAAAAAGGAAGTTAAAAGAGTTACGCCGATAAAAAATAAGGTTCTCGCTCTTGAAGAGGAATTCTCAAAGCTGACTGACAAGGAGCTTCAGGCGAAAACTCCCGAATTCAAAGAGAGACTTGCAAACGGCGAAACACTTGACGACATTCTTCCCGAGGCATTTGCCGCCTGCCGCGAGGCTTCATGGCGCGTGCTCGGAATGAAGCATTTCCCCGTTCAGATTATCGGCGGCATCATTCTTCATCAGGGCAGAATCGCCGAGATGAGAACAGGTGAAGGTAAAACTCTTGTTGCTACTCTTCCCGCGTACCTTAACGCGCTTGAGGGCAAGGGCGTTCACATTGTTACCGTCAACGATTACCTTGCACGCCGCGACTCCGAGTGGATGGGTAAGGTATATCGCTTCATGGGACTTACCGTCGGCCTTATCGTTCACGGTCTTACAAATGAAGAAAGACAGGCTGCTTACAATGCCGACATAACCTACGGCACAAACAATGAAATGGGATTTGACTACCTGCGTGATAACATGGTTCCCTACAAGGAGCAGAAGGTTCAGCGCGGTCATCACTTTGCCGTTGTCGATGAGGTTGACTCAATTCTTATCGATGAAGCAAGAACTCCGCTTATTATTTCAGGTCAGGGCGAGCAGTCAACCGAGCTTTACACAATGGCAAACACCTTTGCGCGTTCACTTACCATGGCAAAGGTTAAAGAGGTTGAGTCCAAAGAAAATGTTGAGGATGTAGCAGACGGCGACTTTGTTGTTGATGAAAAGGCGAAAACCGCAACTCTCACCAAAACAGGCGTTGAGAAGGCAGAAAAATTCTTCGGTCTTGAAAATCTCATGGACGCCGAAAACATGACAATTCAGCATCATATCAACCAGGCTATCAAGGCTATCGGTGTTATGCAGAGAGATATTGACTATGTTGTTAAGGACAATCAGGTTCTTATCGTTGACGAGTTCACAGGCCGTATCATGCTCGGCAGAAGATATAACGAAGGTCTTCACCAGGCTATTGAAGCTAAAGAAGGCGTTAAGGTTGAGCACGAAAGCAAAACCCTCGCTACAATCACATTCCAGAACTATTTCCGTCTTTACAAAAAGCTGTCGGGTATGACAGGTACAGCCATGACGGAAAGCCAGGAATTCAATGAAATCTACAGCCTTGATGTTGTCGAGATTCCCACCAACAAGCCGATGATCCGTCAGGACTTCCCCGACGATGTTTACAAGACTGAGGCTGTTAAATACGCCGCAATCGTAAACCAGGTTAAGGAATGCCACGAAAAAGGTCAGCCCGTCCTTGTAGGTACAATTTCAATCGAAAAGTCAGAAATTCTCAGCTCCATTCTCAGAAAGAACGGCATCAAGCACGAGGTTCTGAACGCCAAGTTCCACGACAAGGAAGCTGAAATCGTCGCTCAGGCAGGTAAGTTCGGCGCGGTTACAATCGCGACCAACATGGCAGGACGAGGCACGGATATCATGCTCGGCGGTAACTCGGAATATCTCGCTAAGGCTGAGATGCGCAGAATGGGCTACACCGACGAGCTTATTGCCGAGGCAACAGGCTTCGCCGAGACAGATAACGAAGAAATCATCGAGGCAAGAGCTCAGTATCAGGCACTCGAAAAGAAATACAAAGACTCTATTGCTGACGAGGCGGACAAGGTTCGCGAAGCAGGCGGTCTTTTCATAATCGGCACGGAACGCCACGATTCACGCCGTATCGACAATCAGCTCAGAGGCCGTTCAGGTCGTCAGGGCGACCCGGGCGCGAGCCGTTTCTATCTTTCACTTGAAGACGACCTTATGCGTCTTTTCGGCGGCGAAAGACTTTCCAACATGATGACGGCTCTCAAAACTCCCGAGGATATGCCTATCACATCGGGCATGGTTTCAAAGTCAATCGAAAGCGCGCAGAAGAAGAAGGAAGGTCAGAACTTCGCCATCCGTAAGAATACGCTTCAGTACGACGATGTCATGAACCGTCAGAGAGAGCTTATCTACGGTCAGAGAGACAGAGTGCTCAACGGCGAGGAGCTCAAGCCCTCAATCATGCACATGCTCGAGGATTCAATCAACGACTCTGTTGATTTCTACTGCTCCGACGCTCTCAAGCAGGAGGACTGGAATGTTGCGGGACTTCGTGAGAAATTCAAGGGCTGGCTCTGTGATGAAAACGATTTTACCGAGGACGTTCTTGACAGAGAAGAAATCAAAGCAACTCTTCTTGAAAGAGGTATAAACCGTTATGAGGAGAGAGAAGAAGAGCTCACAAGCGAAGTCATGCGCGACCTTGAAAGAATGGTACTTCTTCACAATGTTGACTCTCAGTGGATGGACCACATCGACAACATGGATGAGCTTCGCCGCGGCATAGGTCTTATGGCTTACGGTCAGCAGGATCCCATTGTTGCTTACAGAATCAACGGCTCGGATATGTTTGATGAAATGAACCTTTCAATCAGAGAGGATACAGTTAAGCAGATTCTTACCGTAAGAATAAAGAGAAAAGAAGAAACCGAAAGAAAGCAGGCCGCCAAGATTACAGGCGAGTCGGGCGCGTCCGACGGAAGCGAAAAGGGCAGAACAATCAGAAAGTCCAAAAAAGTAGGACCCAACGACCCCTGCCCCTGCGGAAGCGGAAAGAAATATAAAAAGTGCTGCGGCACACCCGAAAAACTGAATCAGAAATAATTCATATTCGGGGTACCACGGTTAAAATGTTATGATTGTGTGCTCGATGAGTAGGATTTGCGATAATCTTTCTCACGGCATGCATACAGATTAAATTTCATAAAAAATTCAGGGACTGCCGAATTTAGCGCAGACCGAAAAGTATAATAATGAATAAAGATGGTTCTGAAATTTTAATTTCAAAACCATCTTTTTAATATTTTGTTTTACTTTTCTAAGCGTTTTTTCGCCCTCGGAGTATCGCATACGCCGTCGGTCGAAGAAAACGCTTTCTGCATCTAAATGCGACAGCCCCATTTTTGGGAGATTTATATTTCTTTTTCCTCAATTTCGTCTTCTTCCTCAAGCTCCCACTGGTCGGCAAGGGTTGTGTAACTTATGCTGACCGCTTCCGCTTCGGAGGGCTCACTACCCCTTTTTCTGAAAAAATCAAGGAATAAGCCTGCGAGTAAAATAGCAAAAAAGAGTAAAACCGCCAGAATTATTCCGCTGAGTTTTATTTTTGGGTGCACAATCTCCTTGCCGCATCTCGGGCAGTATTTTATATTAGCATCCGAAAGATTTTTGTCTTCAAATTTAACATAAAAATTGATATTGCATTCAGTGCAGCGCACAGTCAGCCCTCCTTTGCCTTCGGAGTGCCATGTATAAGATTGATGCTCGGAGGGGGTAATCTTTTACACGGCTTCCGAAAAACTGAATCTTATAGATGATTAGTTTTTTATCCCTTTCTTTTTGATTACGGCTATTATATCACCGATAACATTCAAGTCAATAACAATTATTGCTCTTTTTACAAAATAAAATGTAAAAATTCATATAATGTTTACGGTTTGCAACGCCTTTGTCATTGACAACAGCCACTACAGATGATATACTTTTATACTGAATAATATTGGGTAGGTGTCTTTATGAAAAAAATAATTGCTATGCTCTGCGCGGTTGTGCTGATTACAATGACTTTCGCAGGCTGTAAAGATAATGTATATTATGACAAGAGCGGCAATCCGCATGAGGCTTACATGAAGTTCGGCAAGCTTTATCAGGATGAGTACGGTCGTCTGATTGAAAGATATAAGGACGAGAACGGCAAAAAGGTTGATTATCCCTTTGATTTCCCCGCAGTTCTCAAAACGGGCAGAAACACATTTGAAAATGCTTTCATAAAGCTGAAAGTTCCGAAGGACTGGTATTTTGACGAGAAAAGCACAAACATTTTCGTTGTAAAACATATTGACTGCAAGGACGAGGCGGAATGTTCGCTTAATGTTTATATTGATGCCGATGAAGAAGCTGAGACAATCTTCGCAAAAAAATCCGAAGCGGAGAAAAATGCTCAGGGTATTCTCGTTGGTGAGAACTCCATCACTGATTACAAGGAATTCAAGACAAAGCTTTTCGGTTTAGATGCACAGGCTTTCAAGAGCAGGCATTTTGACAAATATACTTTCTATTATTACTTTATGGATTACGGCCACAGTACGCTGAGCTTTATGTTCAACATAAGCGATAAATGCTTTGACGGCAAGTTTGATCCCGAGCAGTTTATCAGCGAAAACATTACTTTAAAGGAATTACCGACGAAATAATCGTAAAACAGGAGAGGAGAAAACAATATGCTTTTTTCACAGGATATAGGAATTGATTTAGGCACGGCAAATACACTTGTTTTTGTTAAAGGCAAAGGAATACAGATAAGAGAACCGTCCGTTGTTGCGATGGACCAGAGATTCAATCCTCCGAGAGTTGTAGCTGTCGGCTCACAGGCAAAAGAGATGATAGGCAGAACCCCCGGCTCTGTTGTTGCGCTTCATCCCATTCAGGGCGGTGTTGTTGCTGACTTTGACGCAACAGCCGAAATGCTTCGCAGATACATAAAAAAGGCGATGGGCAACTCCATTCTCAACCGCGCGAGGATAATGGTATGTGTTCCCTCTGGCGTTACCGAGTTTGAGCGCAGAGCTGTCAACGACGCTGTTAAATCGGCGGGCGCAAAATATATCAGCATTATCGAGTCCCCTCTTGCCTCCGCAATCGGCGCAGGTCTCCCTGTTACAAGCGCGACGGGCAGCATGATAGTTGACATCGGCGGCGGCACATCTGAGGTTGCGGTTATCGCGCTTAAAGATATTGTTACTTCGCTTTCAATCAAGGTTGCGGGCGACGCAATGGACGAAGCTATTGTCAACTATGTAAAGAGAAAATACGGTCTTCTTATAGGCGAAAGAACAGCTGAGGATATTAAAATCAAGCTCGGCTCCGCTTACGCTTATGAGGAGGAGGGCGCAATGGACGTCAAGGGCAGAAACCTTGTTGACGGTCTTCCCCTTAACATTGAGATTACCTCGCAGGAAATCAGAGAAGCCATTTCCGACACGGTTATGCAGATTGTCGATGCGATAAGAACTACTCTCGAAAACACTCCGCCCGAGCTTGCCGCTGATATTATGGATAACGGCATTACTCTGTGCGGCGGCGGCGCCCTGCTGCGCGGACTGGACAGGCTCATTGAGCAGGAGCTCGGCATACCCGTTTCAATTGCCGACACACCCATTGACTGCGCTGTTGAGGGAACAGGCGTCTGCCTTGAAAAGAAACTTTGATGAAAAACTTATTTTTAACTTTAATTCTGAAGAAAGGGGATTTGTATGAACAGGTTTTTTAAAAAAGAAGTCAACCGTATTCTCAGCGTGATTATTGCCGCGCTTATACTCGGTGCGGTTATCGCAGGTCTTGCTCATTCAGAAAGCACTCCCCTTTCGGCAGTTGCGTCAACGGTCATGAAGCCGTTTGAATATGTTTCTGATTTTATCGGCGGCGGCATTGACCGCTTCTGCAATTATTTCCGCTCGTCTGACACGCTCCAGAAAGAGAACGCCGAGCTCAAGCAGCAGATAGCAGACTACCAGGGCGAGCTTGCGGATTATGAAAACACAAAGAGAACTCTCAAAACATACGAGGAGTTCCTCGGCGTTAAAGAGGAGCACCCCGATTTCAAATTCATTTCCGCGTCGATTCTTTCAAAGGACGCTGCTGACGCTTACGGCACGCTGATTCTCAGCAAGGGAAGCTCAAAGGGTGTCAAGGTGAACGACCCCGTTATTTACGGCAAAAACCTTGTGGGAATTGTAACAGATGTCAACGCGGCGAGCTGCACCGTAACAACATTCTCAAGCCCCGATTTCAACGCGGCTGTTTATGAAACAAGAAGCAATGTTTTAGGCTATGTTACAGGCTTTGAGGACGGAGCGGGTAAGGAATACTGCAAGCTCCCCGGACTTGATAAAGACAGCACAATTGCCACGGGCGGCGTTGTATGCACGCTCGGCCTCGGCGGAGTTTTTCCGAAAAATCTTATTGTCGGCACGGTAAGTGAGCTTTGCAAGTCCAAGGCGGATATTTCATATTATGCAAAAATCAAATCCAATGTCGATTTAGACGATATTAAAGATGTTTTTATAATAACCTCATTTGAAGGTCAGGGAATAGCGCAGTAATTTATCAGGGAGAATTTTGATGGGAGCAGGTACATTTTATAATAAAAATAAAGTGAACATTATCCGCCGCATTAAGCTTGCGGTGTTGGTTCTCGTTACCTTTCTGCTTCAGAGCAATCAGTATATCTTCCCAAAAATAACCGACGCGCCGTTCATGCTCCTTGTGCCGCTTATTGTAAGCATAGGTATGTTTGAAAAAGAGCGGTGGGGAATGTTCTTCGGGCTTTTTGCAGGAGTGCTGATGGACGCTTTTTCGGCGGAATCTCTGTGCTACCACAGCATTGCGCTGACCTGCATAGGCTTTTTATCAGGCCTTCTCATAACAGGAATTTTCCGAAACTGCATCAAGACATTTTTCCTTATAAGCGGCGTTTCCCTGCTTATTTATAACACACTTTATTTCTTTATTTATTATTTTTCAAAATCGGGCGGCAGCGCGGGTTACATCTACGCAAACATTTACTTTGCATCTGTAATTTACACCTTGTTCCTTGCCGTGATTCTGTATCTTATTGTCAGACATATTTTTATAAACAACAAACCCGAATAAAATTATACTTTGCGAAAGGACGGTGAATAGTGTGAAATCCGAAAAAGACCTTGAGGGTTATGATTATTTTGACGCGGGCAGCGCAAAAATCAGAGTCAGAAATTTAAAACAGAATGATTATAAAATAAAGGCGGGGCGGCACTATGTTACCGTCGGCGTTATTGTGGCTTGCTTCCTTGCTTTCGCGGGCATTCTTTTCAACGCTCAGATTGTAAAGGGCGAGGAATACGCAAAATCGGGCTCGACCTCCGTTTCCACAAGCGTTGCAAAAGCGACGAGAGGTGAAATCCTCGACAGAAACGGCGTTGTGCTTGTCGGCAACCGACCGGGTAACACGGTTATTTTCAACGCTCTGCATTTTCCGTCCTTAAAAGAGCAGAAGCAGCGCAACGAGATAATTCTCTCCCTCATCAATCTTTTTGAAAGCAACGGCGCGGAGTGGATAGACGAGCTCCCTGTTATTGCGGATAAAAACGGCAATTTCTCATTTGCTCCCGACAGCGAATTTGCCATAAGAACCATGCTCAGCGAGGATAATCTGAATCTTAACAGATATGCCACGCCCGATGACTGCATGAATGAGCTTATCAGAAGATATGACCTCAACGGTTACTCAAAAACGGACGCGAGAAAAATCGCCTCCGTCTGCTATCAACTCAGCCTCAACGGCTTCAGCACCGCCAACCCTTACAGATTTGCGGAAGATGTTGATGATAAAATTGTTGCCTTTATTAAAGAACGCAATTCTTTTTATAAAGGAATTGATGTTGAAATTGAGGCTTACAGAGAGTATTACGACGGTTCTCTTGCTCCGCATATTCTCGGCACATTCGGTGCGATTACCGCCGAGGAATATAAGGAGCTTGCGAAAAAAGGCTACGGCATGAACGACCTTGTCGGCAAGAGCGGAATTGAGCTTCTTATGGAAGACACGCTCAGAGGTAAGGACGGCGTGAAAAAAGTTATCACAAGCGCGGACGGTACAACGACCACCGAATACCTTGAAGAAGTTGAAAACGGCGGCACGGTTGTGCTTACCATTGACGCGGGCGCGCAGAAGGTTGCGCAGAAAGCGCTCAAAAATCTCTGCGACAATATTCCGAGCATGGTTTCTCACGGCGGCTCTGTTGTTGTGCTTAACTGCAACACGGGCGAAGTGCTTGCCTCCGCGACATATCCTACATACGACCTTAACACATATAACGACGATTATCAGGAGCTTCTTGAAAATGAGGCCTCCCCTCTCTGGAACAGAGCTTTTCAGAGCGTTTATGCTCCGGGCTCAACTTCAAAGCCGTCTGTTGCTCTTGCAGGTCTTGAGGAAGGCGTAATTGACGAGAACTCAATTTATGAGTGCTATTACAAATACACTTATCTTGATATGGAGTTCGGCTGCGTTGCTAACCACAGAACGAATTTCATTGATGTCAGAACCGCGCTGCAGGATTCCTGCAACACATTCTTCTATAAGCTCGGCATTGAGCTCGGCGCGGAGAAGATGAACACCTACCGTCAGCTTCTCGGCCTTGGTCAGCCTACGGGAATTGAGCTTCCCGAAAACACAGGCGTTCTTGACTCGCCGAGTTACCGTGCTTCCATAAATCAGGCATGGATGCCCGGCTTCACAATTCAGTCCGCTATCGGTCAGGCTGGCAACCTTTTCACTCCGCTTCAGCTCGCAAACTACTGTGCGACCATCGCCAACGGCGGAACCCGTTACGGCGTTCACATTATCAAAGAGGTCAAGAGCTTTGACTTATCCGAAACTATTATGGAAAAGAAGCCCGAGGTTGTTGTTGAAACAGGTCTTGACGCCAAGAATATTGACCTAGTTAAGCAGGGCATGAGACGCGTTATAACGAACTCGCTTACTCTTAAATATGATATAGGTCAGGTTGTTGACTGTGCGGCAAAAACAGGTACATCACAGGTTGAGCATAATATCAAGGGAGAAACGGTTGTTCTTACCAACGGATTCTTCATTACTTTTGCTCCGTATGACGAGCCTGAAATAGCAATCTGCGTTGCAATTGAGGGCGCAAAGTCAGGTTCTACCTGCGCTCCCGTTGCTCAGGCGATATATGAATATTATTTCAAAAACAGCAAAGACAAGGAAACTGAAGACGCTCAGAATCAGAAGCAGAAACAAAAGACAGGCACTCTGATCGGATAAAAATATGCTTTAAGAGGTGGACTTATGGCTGAGAAAATTATAGTTGCATCAGGCAAGGGCGGTGCGGGCAAAACATCGCTCGCAACAGGTGTTGCGCTTTCACTTTCACAAAGGGGACTGCGCGTTCTTGTTATGGACTTTGACATCGGTCAGGGTTATGCCGATTTCATGATAAGCGGCGAATACACATCTCTTTATAACTGGGGCGACGCTCTTAAAGGAAACTGCGACACGCGCGAGGCTGTGAACAGCAACGGAACAGTTGATGTTGTTGCCGCACCCAAGAAGTGGGACGACAGCTTCACTCCCCTCAAAATCAAAACCTTCATCTGCACAATTGAAAAAGATTATGACTATATTCTCTTTGATTCCCCCGCAGGTGTTACGGGCGGATTCAGACTTGCCGCTCACTGCGCCGACAGAGCGATTATCGTCAGCACGCCCGATGAAATATGTACCCGTGCGGCGGCTACTGCGACAGATGAGCTGATTGAATGCGGAGTAGATAATATCCGCCTTGTTATCAACAGATTTAATAAAATCCCCACTACAAAGGGTAAATATTATAATATTGACGAGGTTATAGACGCTGTTAAGGCTCAGCTTATCGGCGTTGTTCCCGAGGATAAGGAAATTTCCTATGCTTCTTCAACAGGATTTGTTAATTTAAAGGACTGCCCCGCAAAGGCGGCTTACGGCAGAATTGCCGACAGAATATGCGGCACTAAAGTTCCGCTTGTAATTGAAAAGAGCAAAAAGGAGCAGACGAAATCCAAAGCACCGCTTGTTGTTTTTCTGTGTATTCTTTTTGCGCTTCTTATTGCTGTCGCAGGTATTTTCACAACCGACTGCATAAGGTGCACGCGCCTTGAACCGCCCGTTTTTGCGCGTTTCCATGAGAAAACAGACGGGAACACAACCCGCTCCGATTTATTCGTCTATTCTGTAGAAAGCGAAAAGCAGGACGGCAAAATAATTTCCTCAGAGCTGAAAATCAGAGACAAGGTAATTGTTGCGGCAATTACATAAGGTGGTTCTATGACTTTAAACGAAAAAACAATAGCTGCCGTTGCAACTCCCGCGGGCGTGGGCGGAATAGCCACGCTGAGAGTTTCGGGCAGCGAAGCGATTGAAATATGCGACAAAGCGTTTGTATCCGTCAGCGGCAAAAAGCTTGCCGAGCTGAAAGGATACTCCGCGGCGTACGGCAAAATATACGACAAGAAACAGCCTGTTGACGAGGCTGTTTGTCTTGTATTCAGAGCTCCGCACAGCTACACGGGCGAGGATGTGGTTGAGATTACCTGCCACGGCGGAATTTTTGTTATGAAAAAAGTTCTGCGCGTTATCCTTGACTGCGGTGCTGTTCCCGCGCAGGCAGGCGAATTTTCCAAAAGAGCATTTTTAAACGGCAAAATGGATTTGTCGGGCGCGGAGGGAATTATGTCCGTTATCAATGCTCAGGGTGAGCAGGGACTCAGCGCATCGCTGAATATCCTTGAAGGCTCATTGAGCAGAAAGACGGATGAAATAAATAATTCTCTTTTGGAAATATGCGCACATATCTCCGCATGGGTTGACTATCCCGACGAGGAGATTGACGAGATAAACGAAGACGAAATAATCAGCACTCTCTCCTCTGCTCAGAAGGAATTGCAGAGCCTCCTTGACAGATTTGACAGCGGAATGGCGGTTACCTCAGGCGTTGACGCCGCGATTATCGGCAAGCCGAACGCGGGTAAATCCACGCTGATGAATCTGCTGACGGGCTATGACCGTTCGATTGTTACCGATGTCAAGGGTACGACGAGAGATGTTGTTGAGGAAACCGTAAATGTCGATGGCTGTATTCTCCGCCTTTCGGATACGGCAGGAATACGCGAGACGGGCGACACGGTGGAGAAGCTCGGCGTTGAGAGAAGCCGCGAAAAGATCCGCAGGTGCGCTGTTGTTATTGCGGTGTTTGATTCGGGCGAGGCTCTTTCAAAGGAGGACATTGACCTCATTGAGCTTTGCAAAGATAAGCCCGTTATCCCCGTTCTCAATAAAAACGATAAAGAAAATCTTATAGATATTGACTATATAATCTCCGCTCTCGGCGAGCCTGTTGTGATGAGTGCAAAGGACGGCACAGGTTTGCAGGAGCTGAAAGAAAGAATAACCACCCTTTTAGGTACAAAGAATTTTGACCCCAATGCCGCCATGCTCGCCAACGAAAGGCAGAGACAGTGCTGCATAAGAGCACTGGATTCTCTTAGGGATGCCGAGAACGCGCTTTTGTCGGGTGTTACTCTCGACGCGGCAGGCGTCTGCATTGACGACGCTGTTTCCGCTCTTCTGGAGCTGACAGGCAAAAAAGCGTCTCAGGCGGTTGTAGATAAAGTATTCAGTAATTTTTGTGTAGGAAAATAATATGGAGTATTTCGCAAAAAAATATCAGGTAGCAGTTATCGGCGCAGGCCACGCGGGAATTGAGGCGGGGCTTGCTTCGGCGCGCCTCGGGTGCGACACCGCTGTTTTTACAATCAACCTTGACTGGGTCGGCAATATGCCCTGCAACCCGTCAATCGGCGGAACGTCAAAAGGACACCTTGTAAGAGAAATTGATGCCCTCGGCGGCGAAATGGGCAAGGCGGCTGATGCCAATACGCTTCAGAGCCGTATTCTCAATTTAGGCAAAGGCCCTGCCGTTCACTCTCTCAGAGCGCAGATTGACCGCAGACCTTACTCCGAATATATGAAAAAGGTGCTCGAGGAGCAGGAAAATCTTGAGCTTCGTCAATGCGAAATCGTTGACCTTAAAAAAGCTGACGACGGATTGTGGGAGCTGAAAACAAATCTTGAGGCTGTCTATAAGGCGGAATGTGTCATTCTCGCCACGGGAACTTTCCTCGCAGGCAGAGTTTATGTCGGCGATGTTTCTTATGAAAGCGGCCCCGACGGTATGTTCCCCGCGCGCGGACTTGCCGTTTCGCTTAAAAACATGGGCGTTCCCACGCGCAGATTCAAGACAGGTACTCCCGCGAGAGTAAACAGACGAAGCGTCAACGCTGATATTTTAGAGGTGCAGAACGGCGACGAAAGAATTGTTCCGTTCTCATTTGACAATAATATTGAAATAGAAAACAAAATGTGCTGTTATGTTACATACACAAATGAGCGCACTAAAAAGGTAATTCTCGATAATCTTCACCGCTCCCCTCTTTACGGCGGCAAGATTGACGGCAAAGGTCCTCGCTACTGTCCGAGCATTGAGGATAAGATTGTAAGATTCCACGAGAAAGAACGCCATCAGATTTTTATTGAGCCGTGCGGCTACAACACTGAGGAAATGTATTTGCAGGGATTATCTTCCTCCCTGCCCGAAGATGTTCAGCTTGAGTTCATGCACACTATCCCCGGTCTTGAAAATGCTCAGATGATGAGAACCGCCTACGCTATTGAGTATGACTGCGTTGACCCGCTCGCCCTTGATGCTTCGCTTGAATTCAAGGATTTTGACGGACTTTTCGGCGCAGGTCAGTTCAACGGCTCCAGCGGTTACGAAGAAGCCGCCGCGCAGGGACTTGTCGCAGGCATCAACGCCGCAAGAAAAGTGCAGGGCAAGGAGCCTGTTATATTTGACCGCTCGGAGTCTTATATCGGCACGCTTGTCGATGACCTTGTTACAAAGGGCTGCTCCGACCCCTACAGAATGATGACCTCCCGTTCGGAATACCGTCTGCTTTTGAGGCAGGATAACGCCGACCGCCGCCTTACTCCGCTCGGATATGAGATTGGTCTTATCAGCGAGGAAAGGTTCAAGAAGTATAATGACAAAATCGCGCTTATCGCCGAGGAACGCAAAAGAGTTGAAAAGGCTGTGATTTCACCGTCTGATGAGCTGAATAATATGCTTGTTTCACGTGAAACATCGCCGATTATCAGCGGCGTAAGGCTTTCGGAGCTTATAAAGCGTCCTCAGCTCAACTATGATTTGCTCGCTCCGTTTGATAAGGAACGCCCCGACCTGCCCTATGAAATCTTTGAGCAGGTTGAAATTGACATAAAATATGAGGGATATATAAAGCGTCAGAAAGCGCAGGTAAATGAGATGCACCGCCTTGAGGTGCGCGCTCTGCCTAAAAATTTGGATTATAACTCAATAATCGGGCTTCGCCTTGAAGCGAGAGAAAAGCTCTCAAAGATAAAACCGAAGAATGTCGGGCAGGCTTCGCGCATTTCGGGCGTCAGCCCTGCGGATATATCGGTGCTTCTGATATACCTTGAAAAGGAGGGCTTGAAGTGATTGATAAAGAAAAGCTGTTCACGGCGGCAAAAAATGTCGGCGTTGAGCTTGACGAAACCGCGCTTGACAGATTTGACAAATATGCTGAAATGCTCGTTGAGACAAACAAAACGCTCAATCTAACGGCGATTACCGAGCCCGACGAGATTATCAGCAAGCACTTTGCGGACTGCCTTTCGCTGCTGAATGTGGTTGATTTCCCGAAAAATTCAACTGTTGCGGATGTTGGCACAGGCGCAGGTTTCCCCGGAATCGTGCTTCTTATTGCGCGTCCCGACCTTAAAATGACGCTTATGGACTCCACAAAGAAAAGACTTGTGTTTGTGGAGAGCGTTATAAACACTCTTGGTCTTTCCGCTGATGTGGTTCATATCCGCGCTGAGGAGGCAGGCAGAAGCAGGGATTTCAGAGAAAAGTTTGATTTTGCCACAGCGAGAGCTGTTGCCAATCTAAATGTGCTCAGCGAATACTGTATTCCCTTTTTGAAGAACGGCGGCGTTTTTGCCTCAATGAAAGGCGCAAAAGCCTCGCAGGAACTCGACTCTGCAAAGGGCGCGGTTAAGCTGCTCGGCGGCAAAGTTCTCTCTGCCAACGAATTTACCGTTGAAAACTGCGGCGAAAGAACAGTAATCCTTATAAAAAAGATTTCGCAAACTCCGCCAAAATATCCGCGTGCATCGGCACAAATCGCAAAAAAGCCGCTCGAATAAAACAAAATATTATTTTATCGTGATGCTTTTGCCCGATGAAAAATGCTGGACAACCTTTTTACCGTGTGATACCGTTATATCATACGGTATTTTTTATTGAGAGGACGGGTTTAATGGCAAAGGTCAACGATAAGGTCAGGCGGTGCGGTGAAATTCTGATTTTACCCGTGAATGACATCAGACCGAATCCGCATCAGCCGCGCAAGTCGTTTAACTGGAATGATTTGGAGGAGCTGGCGCAGAGCATATGCAGAAACGGGCTGCTTCAGCCTGTAACCGTGCGCGAAACGGGCATGGGAAAGTATGAGCTTGTGGCAGGCGAAAGAAGATTGAGAGCATCAAAAATGGCGGGGCTTTCGGAAATACCCGCAATAGTTGTGAATGTAGATGAAGAAAAATCGGCGGTCTATGCGATTATTGAAAACCTCCAAAGGAAAGATCTGAACTTTTTTGAGGAGGCGCAGGCGATTGAACAGCTCAATTTTAATTTCGGACTGAACAGAGAGAAGATTGCGAAGCGGCTCGGGCTCTCCCCGTCCGCGGTGTCAAACAAGCTCAGACTTCTGAAGCTTCCCGAAAATATCCGCCGTAAGATAACGGAATACGGCTTAACGGAACGCCACGCGCGCGCTGTGCTGAGACTTAACGACTATGAGCTTATGGACGAAACAGTTAACGCGATTATAAAAAACTGCCTTAATGTCTCTGAAACGGAGCAGCTTGTAATGCGCCTGCTTGAGGACGAGCCGCCGAAAAAAGCTCATAATAAAGAAAAGCGACCGCCGGGCATAAAGGTTTTTAAGGATGTTCAGCTTTTTATCAATACCCTTGACCACGCGGTTATGACCATGAGAAAAAATGGGATTGACGCAAATTCCTTTCACAAAGAAACAGAAAACTACACGGAATATATCGTCAGAATAAATAAAACAGATGTTTCACGTGAAACATTGACAAAATAACCACCTGTATGTATAATAGGTAAGAATCTGAAAATAAAGGAACTGATATATATGGCAAAAACGATAGCGGTTGTTAATCAGAAAGGCGGAGTCGGCAAAACCACATCTGCCGTCAACCTTGCCGCCGCGGTTGGCATGAAAGGCAAAAAAGTGCTCCTTGTTGACATTGACCCTCAGGGCAACGCCACAAGCGGACTCGGGATTAACAAAAAGACGCTCGAAAAATCATCTTATGATGTTATCATCAACGGCACTGCCGCGAAAGATGTTATAATAAAAACGGAGTTTGACGGCGTTTCGGTGCTCCCCGCGAGCATGAACCTTGCGGGCGCGGAGATTGAGCTTGTAGATTCTCAGAAGCGTGAAAGCAACCTCAAAAAGGCTCTTGCGCTTATAAAGAACGATTATGATTTCATTTTCCTTGATTGCCCCCCGTCGCTCGGTCTTATAACACTTAACGGACTCTGCGCCGCGGACACAGTGCTTATTCCCATTCAGTGCGAATATTACGCCCTTGAGGGCCTCTCACAGCTCATTTCAACTGTTCGCCAGGTTAAGAGACTCTACAACCCTTTGCTTGAAATTGAGGGTGTTCTGCTCACGATGTATGACGGCAGACTTAATCTTACAAGTCAGGTTGTTGAGGAACTTAAAAGATTTTTCCCGAAAAAGGTTTATTCGACACCCATTCCGCGAAATGTCAAGCTCTCAGAGGCGCCGAGCTACGGTCAGCCTGTAATGTACTATGACAAGCGTTCCAAGGGCACAGACGCTTATATGGCAGTTGCGGAAGAATTTTTGAAGAAGAATTAAGGAGAAATAAAGATTATGGCAGTTAAAAAAAGCGGACTCGGCAGAGGACTTGACGCGCTCTTTGCGGACAATTCAGTGGAGGAAAGCTCTGCGTCCCCTGTCAAGCTTAAGATAATGGAAATTGAACCCAACCGCGAGCAGCCCAGAAAGTTGTTTGACGACGACGCTCTTGCGGAGCTTTCTGAAAGCATTGCTCAGCACGGCGTTATTCAGCCGCTGCTTGTAAGACCGTTGAAGGACGGCGGTTATCAGCTTGTTGCAGGTGAACGCCGCTGGAGAGCCGCGAGAATGGCAGGTCTGACGGAGGTTCCCGTTGTTATCAAGGAGCTGACGGACAGCGAAACAGTTGAGCTTGCAATGGTCGAGAATCTTCAGCGTGAAGACCTGAATCCTCTTGAAGAAGCTCTCGGCTATAAGTACATGATGGAAAAGCTCTCAATTACGCAGGAGGAAGCAGCGCAGAAGGTCGGTAAATCCCGCCCCGCGGTTGCGAATGCGCTCAGACTTCTCAATCTGCCCGAATCGGTGCTGAGCTATGTTGAGAGCAGACAGGTTTCGTCCGGTCATGCGCGTGCTCTGCTTGCCTTTGAAAGTGAAGACAAAATGCTTGAAATCTGCAAGCTGATAATCAAAAACGGGCTTTCCGTCCGTGAGATTGAAAAGCTCGCCAAGCAGTACAAGACTGAGCCGAAAGCAAAAGTGCAGAAAAAGAGAGATAATTTTTACAGCGAGGTTGAGCTTGCACTCGGCAAGAGCACGGGCAGAAAGATAAAGGTCAACGAAGCGAAGAAAACGATTGAGATTGAATTTTTTGATAAAGACGACCTTTCAGCCATCGCGCGAGAATTTAATAAGGAATAAAAAATGCCCTGCTTTTTACAGCAGGGTTAATTTTTTACACAATTAGTGAATTATATTCACCTTATATTATTTTTTATGAAATTTTCCATATCCTCGGGCATATTTGCCTCAAAGGTCATTTTTTCGCCTGTAACGGGGTGGAGAAAACTCACTTTCGCACAATGGAGGAGCTGATGTCCTATTCCGAACTCGTCTTCACCGTAAAGGCTGTCGCCTGCGAGCGGCATACCCAGCGATGCGAAATGCACCCTTATCTGATGCGTTCTGCCCGTCTCAATCTTAACGCGCAGGAGCGAATATTTATCATTTCCGCTGAGCTTTTCGTAATGCGTGAGGGCATAGTCCCCTCTTTCGTCAACGCAGCGGATTGTTTTCATCGGGTCGGGGCGGTAAATCGGGGCTTCAATCGTGCCTTTTTCGTCAGTTTTGCCGCAGACAACCGCTTTATATTCTTTTTCAGAAGTAACGGGTATCCTTGCGGCGGCGTGGGAGTTCAGCGCGCAGATTACAACGCCCGATGTTCCCTTGTCAAGCCTGCCCACGGCGCGGAAAACCGTCGGCTTATTTTCTTTCCCGAGATGATATGTCAGAGCGTTCGCAAGCGTGTCCCCCTGGTGGTTGTGCGTGGGGTGCATTGCGATAAACGGCGACTTGTTTATGACAATGAAATCGTCGTCTTCATAAATAATGTCGAGCGGCATTTCCATAGGCTCAATTTCGCTGAATTTATCGGGAATATTCACCGCGAGCACATCGCCTGTTTTGAGAATGTCAATCGTCCTTATATGCTCACCATTGAGGGTGATTCCGTTTTCGTATGTTTTCAGCGAATTCATAAGGCGCGACGAAATCTTAGCCTTGCCGCGCAGATAGTTCTTTACCTTTTTGCCGTCGTATTCTTCGTCGATAATGTACTCGATTTTTCTTGCCACAGAATCACCTCCCTTGCTATTATACATTTTAAATCTCTTTTTTTCAAGGCGAATAAATTAAATTGCATAGTAAATACTTATATCGATTGTGAATTATTGCTAAATCTTTTTTTCAGAAAAGATATTTTTGTAGAAATTCCCAAATTTTCGAAATCAGAGTTAATTTTTTAACAAATCTATTGAAAATTGTTAAAAAAGTGATAAAATATATAAGGTTAAATTTAAATTAAAACATTTGGAGGTAATTCTAATGTCAGTAAAAGTTGCAATTAACGGATTCGGCCGCATCGGCCGCCTTGCTTTCAGACAGATGTTCGAGGCTGACGGCTATGAAATCGTTGCTATCAACGACCTTACAAAGCCCTCAATGCTTGCTCATCTTCTCAAGTATGATACCGCTCAGGGCGGTTTCTGCGGCAAAGTAGGCGAAAATCTTCACACTGTTGAAGCAGACGACGAAGCAGGCACAATCACCGTTGACGGTAAAGTTCTTAAAATCTATGCTATGGCTCACGCTGCTGAGCTCCCCTGGGGCGAAATCGGTGTTGACGTAGTTCTTGAATGCACAGGCTTCTACACCTCAAAGGCAAAGAGCCAGGCTCACATCGACGCAGGCGCAAAGAAAGTTGTTATTTCTGCTCCCCCAGGCAACGACCTCAAGACAATCGTTTTCTCAGTTAACAACGACACTCTTACAGCTGATGACCAGATCATTTCTGCTGCTTCCTGCACAACAAACTGCCTTGCTCCCATGGCTAAGGCTCTTAACGATTATGCTCCCATCCAGAGCGGTATCATGAGCACAATCCACGCTTACACAGGCGATCAGATGATCCTCGACGGTCCTCACAAAAAGGGCGACCTCAGAAGAGCACGCGCTGGCGCTGCTAACATCGTTCCCAACTCAACAGGCGCTGCAAAGGCTATCGGTCTTGTTATCCCCGAGCTCAACGGCAAACTTATCGGTTCTGCTCAGCGTGTTCCCGTTCCGACCGGTTCTACAACAATCCTTACCGCCGTTGTTAAGGGTGCAGATGTTACCAAGGAAGGCATCAATGCCGCTATGAAGGCTGCTGCTTCCGAGTCTTTCGGCTACAACACAGATCCTATCGTTTCATCTGACGTTATCGGCATGAAGTTCGGTTCACTCTTTGACGCTACACAGACAATGGTATCAAAGATTGCTGACGACCTTTAT
>JAZUFU010000064.1:0-2200 GCA_045640865.1 Acutalibacteraceae bacterium
CGTCATGAGCAAAGAGTTTCAGTCCATGGACGTCATGTTCTACTACGCCGTCGAGCACGCTAAAGAGATACTCGATCTTGAAAGCGGCGACAATGTCGTTATCACGGGCGGCATGATAGGCGGCCCCTCGGGTAACACAAACACAATCAAGGTTGAAACAATCTGATATAAAAACAGAGCCGTTCACATGAACGGCTCTGTTTAATGGTATATACAAAAAATAATCCCATCCGAATGGATGGGATTATTTTTTTGGTGCGAGAGAGGAGACTTGAACTCCCACGTCGGTTGACACACGCCCCTCAAACGTGCCTGTCTACCTGTTCCAGCACTCTCGCATAGCCTCATTAAAGGCAAGGGTTATTATAGCAGATATACAGCGAATGTCAAGAGTTTATTTCAAAAAATTTATCTCTTTACATTTGTGAATTTTCTTCGCTTGTTTTATGTTTTTAATAGTGCTACACTCAACGCAAAGCAAAACTTTTTATACTCGGAGAATATAATTATGAAAGCTAAAATAATTCTTATCACCACATTGTTAATGCTTGTATTCTCGTTGACCGCCTGCGCAGGTGCGGGCGACTGGACCTACGATAAGCTCCCCGGCGATTATGAAGTCTGGCGCATAAACTCCGAGGAAAAGGTTTTGGGCAGAAGAGACGGTCAAGCCCTCTTCCATACCATTGATGAGAGCATTTCGGAATTTTGCTATAACGACTCATTCATTGCAGTCAGGACGGCTGACAGTTATTACGTCGTCAGAGTCAAGGACGATACTGTAATAGGACCGCTTACCGAAGATGAATTTAATGCACTGCATCCGGGTGAGATGTGCGGCTGGATAAGCACAGACAGCATGCCGGACGATGCGCACTACTAAATTTTGAATATCATAGAAAATTTCGCGCAAAATACCTCCGTATACATTTTTATACGGAGGTATTTTATATGTCAAAACGTATTGCAATATCCGTTTCGGCTCTGCTCATGCTCGTTCTCTGCATGGGGCTTTTCGTTCCTGGCATTGCGGAGGGTTCTGCACCTGTTGCGGAAAACTTCGAATTTGAAACTTACCGCGATGTTTCCTACGGCGGTCAGCTTTCCGCCATTGACCCCGAGGGTGACACACTCAGCTTTGAAATCACAACTGATCCCGTAAAGGGCACGATTGAGCTTAACGACGACGGAAGCTTTGTCTATACCCCCGATGAAGGTAAAAAGGGCAAGGACTATTTCGGCTACAAGGCAATCGACGCCGAGGGCAACTCCTCTCAGGAGGCAACCGTTATTATCCGTCTTCTCAAGCAGGAAACCGATATCAGTTATTCCGACATGGCAGACTCTGCAGCTGAGTATGCGGCGGTAAGGCTCGCCGAATGCGGAGTATTCACAGGCGCCAAATTCGGCAGCGAATACTGCTTCTGTCCCGATGAAACGCTCAGTCGCGGTGAATTTCTCGCGCTGTGCCTTGAGGTAACGGATGCGGACATTTTAAACGGCGTTGTGAGTACGGGATTTTTCGACGATGAGAGCATCCCCGACTGGCAGAAGGAGTATATTTCGACTGCCGTGCGAAACGGTGTAGTCAAGGGCTACCCCGCGGCAAAGGGTGCATTCTTTGACGCAGACAGTGCCATCACAAAATCCGAGGCTGTTGCCATGCTTTCGAGAACGCTCAGGCTTTCAGATGTGAGTTATGTAAACCTGAATGACGGCATTCCCGCATGGATTGAGCAGGACACCGCAAACCTCTACGCAAACGATATTGTAACCGACGTCAGTGCGATGGATTCCCCCCTCACACGCGCAGATGCGGCTATGATGCTTTCAAGCGCAATGGATATTGAATAAAAAAGGTGTGATTTAATCACACCTTTTTTAACGTTTCAAGAAGTTTTTCGTCGGCTTCTGCCATTATTGTGTTGTAGTCCGTATAAATGACCTTGCCCGGAAGTGAGCCCGAGGGCTTTTTCACGAAACGCACCATGGTGTAGTCCACGGCGGTTTTGCCGCCCTCTCTGCCCTGCGAGAAGTAGACCGCAAGCGATGCCGCCTCTTCGATTGTTTTCTCGGGCGGGTTTAATCCTTCACAGCTTATTATGACATGGCTTCCGTGAACGGATTTGGTGTGAAGCCACATATCCGTTCTGCGGGCGGTTTTTGTGGTAAGCTCGTCGTTCTGGCTGTTATTGCGTCC
>JAZUFU010000065.1:0-34950 GCA_045640865.1 Acutalibacteraceae bacterium
TGAGACATATAGATGCAAAGAGAATAGATGCCGGGGATGAAAACAAGAGGAGCAACAAGCAGGAAAATGTAAAGCGCGGTGGGAAGTCCTTCAACGGGCTTAACTGAGTTCATGCCGACAATAAGTCTCCAAAGTGAGCCGACAGCTATCGCAACAACGCCGACAACACCGTAGATTGTTCTGAGAATCATTGTTTTGGGATTTTTAACAGCCATCTGCCACAGCCAGCTTGAGTCTGTATGTCCGCTGAAAACGATTGTGTGGTCGATTTCGCCTTTGCCGTCGATAACGGAATATGTATTGTTGCTCTGCTCTTTCTTGAAGAAGCAGTCAAACCAGCCCTTGTAAAGGAAAACCTGAACAACAGCAAAAATAAGTGTGCAGGCTGAGAGAATGAGTGCGGGAATGGGATGAATGTAATAAAGCACGAGTGCCGCCGCAGCCGCATAGCCGAGGTAGGGAATCGCGCCGATGCTTGCTCTCGGGGCGAGCATAAACGGCTCAACAACGGGCTTTACGCCTGTTTCTTTTTCCATGTACTCGGCGATGTCCTTCTGAGCCGCGCGCTCTTCGTCGCTGCCCGGAAGTCTCGGTCCGTGAGTGTCGATAATCCATTTTACAAAGTCAAAAATAGTCTGTGCGCCCTGTTTGGAAGTTGTCATAAAATCCGCTCTTTTCTTTATAAATTTTTTAAAATTTCCTCAATAAAACGATTTACAACGGGTGTAAATCTCACGGGCGATTGATAATCGCCCCTACGAATATAAATAGTAAACTTACGCCTTTTTCATTTCGGCAAGGTCGCGGTAGTTGATGAGCTTTATGCCGCAATCCTTGATGTGCTGCTTTGTTTTGGGGTCTTTCATGATGTTGTATTCCCATACTCTGCGCTGCCAGCAGCCTGTGATAGCTTTCAGCTCGTCGCTCTCAACTGCGGGGTGGAGATAAGTTTCGGTAACGCCCGGCTCGTATGACTCATAAAGAGTGTAGAGGTAATCACGGAAGTTATCGTAACTGTCGCACTGCGGGCCTGCCCAGTCATTGGGAATGAGGTAGTCGGGCATCGCAACGCCGAGGCTCTGACCGAGCTGAGCAAAGCCGCCGATGAACTGCTGAACCATTGCCTTGTCAATATGAATTGCAAGCATATCGTTCTCGAACTGAGCGTCGGTGAAATGGGTGGGGAATCTGAAAGGCAGACCGTATTTACCCGCAAGGGTGATAACGAGCTGAGCGAGCTCTACGCGGCCTGTTTCGATGCCGTAAAGAGAACCCATGTGGTTGTCAAGATGAGACGGCTCAAAACCGAGCTTTTTGAAGAACTCAACCTGTGCAATAAGTTCTTCCTCTGTCTCTTTGAGGTCAGCCGCTTTTTCAAATTCGTCGCTTTCGTGGTGCATGAAGCCCTCGTCGTCCATAAGGCTCTTGTTGCCGCTGAGGGGTTTCCAGCGGTATCTGCCCCACTCATTTGTGGTGGTGAGGTGCGCGCCGAGTGCAAGCTGAGGATTTGCTTTTGCGAAATCAACTGCTTCCTTTGCCCATGCGCAGGGAGCCATGATTGTGGCTGAGGTGATGCAGCCGCCGTTTGTGAAAAGGTCGCTGACAGCAACATTGGCGGAATGGCACATTCCAAAGTCGTCAGCGTTGATAATCAGATATTTGTCCATTTTAATCGAACTCCTTTATAATAAATCGTAAAGAATACCAAGATTTTCGGCGGAATATTCCGCTTCTTTTGAGTAGAGCCGCGCCGCGTCTTCAAGAGGGATTCCCGTATCATTCACACGGGCGATAACCTCACAGGAAAAAGCGCAGAAGCTTATTTTGCTCAAGGCGTCATAATCATCAACCGCGTCAAGAAAATATCTGTAGATATAATACGCGGCGATGTTTCTGAATCCGGGGTCAAAGCAAGCATTTTTTCTGAAGTCTGTACGCGCAATGATGCCGCTCCACTCTTTGTTGAGAACTTCAAATTCCGAAAGAATTTCTTTACATTTTTCGCCGTAAAGCGTGAGATTTTTCCCGCCGCTAAATTTAAAATTTTCCGTGAAATTGTCGATGCTTTCGCAGTCTTCATCGTCAATAAAATTCTGAGCTTTTTCAGTCAAATCCATGACATTTGCAAGGCAGATTTCAAAGGGAAAATCCGCGCGGAAAAGAATGTCAAAAATTTTCTCTCTGAGCTTATAAAGTGAAGTAAAAAGCCGAGGGTCAAAATCGTCCGGTGCGGGAGCTTCTTCGTCCGTTTCGGAAATAAAATCGGGGTGCTCGTTTACAATGAGCTTCGCCGCCTCGGGACATCCGAGACCTAAACCAATTTCACGGAGCGAACCGAACTCCCTGACAAAGCGCGGGAACATATCACACGTTCTGCAAAGAAAATCCTCGCCGCAGTTAATGTAGATTTCACAGAGATTCTTTTCGTTGAGGAACGGACATCTGCCGCTTTGCGAAATAAAAATCGTGTCTCCGTCCTCGTCAACGGTCATCATTTTACGAAGTTTTTCGCCGAAATCACCCTCAACACGGGCATATTTTTCGGCACTCACATCATCAACGACAACGTCCCACCCTGCACAGCAGGTATCGGGACACTCCCCTGCGGCGCAGACGAAGCGTTTATAATACGCGGGATAAACAGTTTTCATATATCTTTACTCAAAAACAGCGCCGGTTGCCCGACGCTGAATTTTTTATAAATTAGTCTTCCTCGTCAACCTTTGCGTCCGCGATAACTTTTTCAGCTACGTTTGCGGGTGCGTCTTCATATCTTGCAAATTCAAGGAAGTAATAGCCTCTGCCCTGTGTTACGGAACGGAGAACTGTTGCGAAATCGCCCATTTCTGCCATGGGAACTTCTGCTACGAGTTCCTGCATCTTCTTCTCACCGGACGGTCCCATGCCGAGAACACGGCCGCGGCGCTTTGTAACGTCGCCCATGATGTCGCCGAGGTTATCATCGGGCATATAAGCCTTGAGAGTTCCTACGGGTTCAAGGATAACGGGGCTTGCCTGAGGAATACCGTTCTTGAATGCGAGAGAAGCGGCAGTCTTGAATGCCATTTCTGATGAGTCAACGGGATGATAAGAACCGTCATAAAGGACAGCCTTAAGACCAACCATGGGATAACCAGCCATAACGCCCTTTGTCATGCACTCTTTAAGTCCTTTTTCAACTGCGGGGAAGAAGTTCTTGGGAACTGCGCCGCCGACAACCTCTGACTCAAAGATAAGCTCGTTGCCGTCATGGGGCTCGAAGCGAATCCAAACATCGCCGAACTGACCGTGGCCGCCTGACTGCTTTTTATGTCTGCCCTGTACCTGAACGGTCTTGCGGATAGCTTCTCTGTAAGCAACACGGGGAACAGTGAGGTCAACCTCAACGCCGAACTTGCTCTTGAGCTTGGAAACGATGATGTCAAGATGCTGCTCGCCGAGGCCGTAGATAACCTGTTCGCGTGTTTCTGCATTTATTTCAAACTTGATTGTGGGATCTTCTTCAACAAGACGGTTGATACCTGCAACAACCTTTTCTTCTTCGCCCTTCTTGCGAACCTTAACTGCCATTGAAAGGCAGGGAACGGGGAAGTCAACGCCGTCAAGCTCAACTACATTCTTGGGATCGCACATTGTGTCGCCAGTCTTGAAGCCTGAAAGCTTTGTAACAACGCCGATATCACCTGCGGGAATGCAGGCTGCATCTTCCTGCTTGCCGCCCTTAACGGTGATGATTTTGCCCATTCTTTCGCTTTCGCCTGTTCTTGCGTTATAAGCTGTAGCGTCGGGAGTAATCTTACCTCTTACAACCTTCATGAAGGACATCTTACCAACGAACGGGTCAGCGATTGTCTTGAAGCAGATAGCCGCGAGAGCGCCGTTTTCATCACATTCGATGTCGCCTTCGCCTGCGTGCTCAGCAGCAACGGGAGCTGAGAAAGCGATTTCGTCAAGAAGCATATCAACTGCGTCGCCTGTGTAGCCAGCGCATGCATATACGGGATAAACTGAGCCTTCGCTTACGCCCTTGTTAAGAGCTGTTGCGATTTCGCCGCGTGTGAACTCTTCGCCCTCAAAGAATTTTTCCATGAGGTCATCGTCGCAGGAAGCAACTGTTTCTGTGAGAATGTCGAGCATTTCGGCAATTCTGTCGTCCTCGGGCATTGCAACTTCCTTAGCCTTGCCGTTTGTGTATTCAAATGCTTTTCTTGCGGCGAGGTTTACATAAGCCTTAACTTTGCCGTCAACCATGTAGGGAACGATAACGGGGCATACAGAGCTCTTATGCTCTTCTTTGATTGCCTCGAAGGTCTTGTAGAAGTCAGCGTTTTCAGCGTCGCATCTTGTAACAGCAAACATTCTTGCGATGTCTCTTGTCTTAGCTGCTTTGTAAGCCTTTTCTGCGCCTACATCGTAGCCTGAACCTGCCGCTGTAACGATAAGAGCACATTCAGCAG
Source organism: Acutalibacteraceae bacterium (assembly GCA_045640865.1). Classification (GTDB taxonomy): domain Bacteria; phylum Bacillota; class Clostridia; order Oscillospirales; family Acutalibacteraceae; genus CAG-488. The sequence continues at coordinate 4,458 of JAZUFU010000065.1, forward strand.
CTCTTACGCCTTCGCTCATGCCGCCCGCGAAGTCAAAAAGACCCGGAGTGTCGATTATATTGATTTTTGTGTTTTTCCATTCGATAGGAGCTACTGCTGTGGAAATAGAAACCTTGCGGCGCTTTTCCTCTGCGTCGAAGTCAAGAACTGTGTTGCCGTCAGCAACTCTGCCCATACGATCTGAACCGCCTGCAAGGAATATCATGGCCTCTGCAAGAGTTGTCTTACCTCTTGAGCCGTGGCCTGCAATTACGATGTTGCGAATATCTTTTGCGTTATAGGTTTTCAATTTTATTTCCTCCTTGTATCGCCAAGTGCGATTTACATGTGTCATTAATTGACATCTTTGCAATTATATCATTTGAGCCGAGGTTTTTCAAGCATTTTTAATAAAATTTATGAATTTTTTGAAATATTTATATTACATTTTTGCAAAATAGACAAAAGAACAAAGGTTCGTTAGTGCAATAAGTAAATATTTATTGTAATTTTATGTAAAATACTTGAAAAAGTTGTAATAAGTTGATATAATTTAGTGAATAAAAATTTACTCAGTCGGTGATTTTTTTGAAAAAGAAGAGAAAATCCATAGTCAGGTTTGAACAAGGTTCCAGACTGCCTGTTGTTGCGTACATCACGGCGGCCGTGGTTCTGTCGTCCTTTTTCCTGATGCTCACCATTCTCAGCAGCGGATTTTCACTCTCAGTCGGCAGCCATTCAGCCGCGGGCGACCTCAACGGCGACGGCGTTATCAACGCGGCGGACGCTTATCAGATAATAAAGAACGCCTCCGACGGCAAGCTCAACGGAGTTAAAAAGAAACACGCCGACCTCAACGACGACGGTAAAATCGACAAGAAAGACGCTTTGCTCATTTTGCAGTTTTCAAGCAAGAGCAGTGATATTTTAGGCGAGCCCGGCAAGGGCAGCACGGCGATTGAAGCACCGAACACCTCGGCGATGGTTGTCGGAGCTTCCGCGGGCGGCAGCGGCTCGGCAGATTCATCGGCAGAAGCGTTCACGCACCAGCCTGTTTCAGTCGGAGCGGACAATTTCGTGAAATCGGGCACATCGGCATCAACAGCGTTCTTCACAAACGAAAACAATATTTACACCACCGCGAGAATTTCCAACAAATGGAAATCGGGCGGCAAGACGATGTATCAGATAGACATAACGGTCAAGAATAATTCAGAAAGCGCGGTCGGAAGTCCCGCGGTAAACCTCAAGCTCAGCGGAAGCGCGTCGGTTACTCAGAAATGGAGCTGTAACGCAGACAGCACGGATAACAATATTACAGTTCAGCCGACAACGAACGGATATATCACCTCGGGCGGAAGCATAAGGTGCGGAATCATCGTTGAGTCCCCCGCCGAGATTAAGATTGAAGCAATATCATAAGTATATAAGGAATTAAGGATGCCGAAAGGCGTCCTTTTTGTTTTGTGAATAATCGTGTTTTCTCGGGTGGGGCGCAGATTTACAGCAAATTTATTTTGAGCGATTGCCTTCCTCTCTGAGGAAGGGGGACCGCCGAATGGCGGTGGAAGGAGTTGTCAGATAATCCCGACACTCCCTCAGTCTCGCGTTCGCTCGACAGCTCCCTCAGGGAGGGAGCCATTCCTCTGAAGACGGAAGATTGCAGGATTTTTGAGTAACGGGACGCCCGGGAGGTCGTCCCCTACAAGCTCAAATTGAGTCGTGCGGTTGTAAGGGTTGGCTTCCCCGACAACCCGTCAGATTATCGTTAATTTTGAAACGGGCGATTGATAATCGCCCCTACCGCGTTTTAATGAATAATGAATGATGAATATTGAATAATAATTTCGGAAAAGCTCCGCTTTTGAACATTTTATTCGGGACGCCCGGGAGGCGCTCCCCTACCGCCGAAGACGGGAAAATGTGCAAATACCAAGAGAAAAATCAAGACAACATTTCCACATCGTCCGCAAAATTATAAATATTCAACCGTGATGCCCCGACGATAAAAACGGGCGATTCGTGAATCGCCCCTACGACCGAAGACGGAAGATTGTGCGGATGCCGTGATAAAGAATAAAACAAAATCTCCGCATCGTCCTCAAAATTATAAATATTCAACCGTGATACCCCGAGTATAAAATGTTGAGGAAAAACGAGCGGTGTCGAACGGTGGAAACGCAAAAAAATCTTATAAAAATTTGGCGTAAAACCGTTGACAAATAATGTTATGAATGGTAATATATGCGTGAATTTAATTCACGAAACAACCGTAAAGGAGATAAAACCATGAATAACTCAATTAAAGTAATGCTCGCGGAGAACAACACCGAATTTTCTCAGAAATGCTACCGAACGCTCGTATCTTACGGATATGATGTTACCCTCACCGACAAGGACGGCGCGCAGGTGCTTTCAAAAATCAAGGTGAACACCCCCGACATACTTATTATGGACGCGTTTATGCTTCATGTTGATGCGCTCGGCGTTATGAAGCATATTAAAGATATGAAGTTGAAAAATAAACCTATTCTCGTTGTACTTTCCGGCGTGGACAACCCCAAATTTGAAAAAGAAATCCTTTCCGCAGGCGCGGACTACTATTTCCTCAAGCCGTTTGACATTGAGGTCATGGCTCAGAGGCTCACGCAGATGAGGGAATGGAGCGGCTCGGAGTCGGGCGAAAAGAACGGCGCGAATCTTGAAATTGTCATTTCGGATATCATGCACCAGATCGGCGTGCCCGCTCACATAAAGGGCTATCAGTATCTCCGCTGCGCGATTATCCTTTCGGTTGAAAGCCCCGAGACAATGAGCTCCGTTACAAAAGTCCTCTACCCCACCGTGGCGAAGAAATACGCGACTACTCCGTCGAGGGTTGAGAGAGCTATCCGCCATGCGATTGAGGTCGCGTGGGACAGAGGCGATGTCGATGTGCTTTCGTCTTATTTCGGTTACACGATTCAGTCCTCGCGCGGCAAGCCGACAAACTCGGAATTCATCGCGATGATTGCCGATAAATTAAGGCTCAATCTTAAAGCATCGTGATTTTTTTCTTGACACATAAATCCTGATGATGTATAATACATCTGTAAATTTTTCGGAAATGGTGATTTATATGTCAGGACATTCAAAATGGAGCACAATTAAACGCAAAAAAGAAAAGACCGACAATGCCCGTGCCAAGGTTTTCACAAAAATCGGCAGAGAAATTGCGGTAGCTGTTAAAGAGGGCGGCCCCGACCCGTCAGTTAACACAAAGCTTAAAGATGTTATCGCAAAGGCAAAGGCAAACAATGTGCCTAACGACAACATTGACAGAATTATCAAAAAAGCCGCAGGCGAAGGCAACACGAGCAACTACGAAGAAATCGTTTATGAAGGCTATGGCCCGTCAGGCATCGCGGTTATCGTTGAAGCTCTTACAGACAACAGAAACAGAACCGCAGGCGATGTTCGTCATTACTTCGACAAGTACGGCGGAAACATGGGTCAGAGCGGCTGCGTATCTTTCCTTTTCACACGCCAGGGCGTTATCACAATTGAGGCTGAGGGCGTTGACGAAGAAAAGCTCATGGAAGACGCACTTGAAGCAGGCGCGTCAGATTTCCTCACAGACGACGAAGGCATTTTCGACATCCGCACAGAGCCTAACGATCTCGGCGGCGTAAGAGACGACCTCTCGGCAAAGGGCTACACATTCCTTTCGGCAGAGATTGAGTATATCCCCTCAACTTATACAAAGCTCACCGACGAAGAGCAGATTAAGAATATGTATAAGATGCTCGATATGTTCGACGACAACGACGACATTCAGGGAGTATGGCACAACTGGGAGATGCCCGAGGAAGAATAATTTTAAAACACAGAAGGTATGGTTTCCGTTCGGATTCCATACCTTTTTTTATTTATGCGAATTATCGGAGATTTTTTCCTCCCTTATAATTAAAATACCCAAAAATATTGTTAAATTCTTATAAGATTTCATAATATTTATAGTTGATTTATTCAACACATTGTATTATAATTCTAATCGTTTTAGCGTGATAAACCGCTTTGATTGTATTTTTAATTCTGGAGGGAATTTTGATGAACGCATATCTTGCAAAAGTAATTGAAGATGTAAAGAAAAAGCACGGTCATGAGGCTGAGTTTATTCAGACAGTTGAGGAAGTTTTCTCCTCCCTTGACCCCGTAATCGAGAAGCACCCCGAATACGAAAAGGTTGACCTTCTTAACCGCATGGTTGAGCCCGAGCGTATGATAACCTTCCGCGTAACATGGATGGACGACAACGGCTGCTGGCACACAAACCGCGGCTGGAGATGCCAGTTCAACGGCGCAATCGGCCCCTACAAGGGCGGTCTCCGTTTCCAGAGCAATGTTCGCACAAGCATTATTAAGTTCCTTGCTTTTGAGCAGACATTCAAAAACAGCCTTACAGGTCTTCCCATCGGCGGCGCAAAGGGCGGCTCCGACTTTGACCCCGCAGGCAAGTCAGACAACGAAATCATGCGTTTCTGCCAGGCTTTCATGACAGCTCTTTACCGTTACATCGGCCCCGACATCGACGTTCCCGCAGGCGACATGGGCGTTGGCGGACGCGAAATCGGCTACCTTTACGGTCAGTACCGTCATCTTAAGGGCAAATGGGAAAACGGCGTTCTCACAGGTAAAGGTCTTACCTACGGCGGTTCCGTAATCCGTCCCGAGGCAACAGGCTACGGCGCAATTTATTATCTCTGCGAAGTTCTCAAGCACGAGAACGACACAATCGAGGGCAAGTCAATCGCAACATCGGGCTACGGCAACGTTGCGTGGGGCATCATGAAAAAGGCCGCTCAGCTCGGCGCAAAGGTAACTTATTTCTCAGGTCCTGACGGATATGTTCACGACCCCGACGGCGTTGTTACAGAGGAAAAGCTCAACTTCATCCTTAAAATGCGCGCAACTGACCCCATGCACTGCAAGCCCTACGCTGACAAGTTCGGCTGTGAGTTCGTTGCAGGCGAAAAGCCCTGGGGCGTTAAAGATGTTGACATCTGCATGCCTGCCGCTATGCAGAACGATGTAAACATCGACTCAGCTAAGAAAATCGTTGACGCAGGCATCAAGTATTATCTTGAAGTTGCAAACATGCCCACAACTAACGAGGCTCTTAACTTCCTCCGCGCTCAGGACGGCGTAATTGTCGGCCCCTCAAAGGCAGTAAACGCGGGCGGCGTTGGCGTTTCAGCTCTTGAAATGGCTCAGAACTCCGAGCGTCTTGTATGGACAGCTGACGAGGTTGACAGCTACCTTCGCAAGATGATGACAACAATTCACGATTCATCAGCAAAAGCGGCTGAGGAATACGGTCTCGGCTATGACCTTGTTGCAGGCGCAAACATCGCAGGCTTCCTTAAGGTTGCCGAAGCAATGCTCGACCAGGGCTGCTTCTGATTTAATAATAAGCATAATTTTTGGGACTGTCGCCTTTAGCGCAGATCGAAAAGTAAAATAAAAAACAAATAAAACAGCAATTCTGATATAACGGGAAATAAATCCGAAATTTCAGAATTGCTTGTTTTTGTAATAATTCAGTTAATACTATTTTACTTTTCTAAGCGTTTTTTCGCCCTCTCGCAGTATCGCATACAGCTTCGGAGCGAAGAAAACGCTTTCTGCATCTAAATGCGACAGCCCCATTTTTTGCAGTATTTGAAAACTTTAAATCGGGACGCCCGGGAGGTCGTCCCCTACAAACTCAAATTGAGCTGTGCGGTTGTAGGGGTTGGCGTCCTCGACAACCCGTGGATTTACGGCAAATCTCAGATATAACACATACCGTGAAAAAAGATTGTTGCAAATCTTCCGCATCGTCCACCCAATTATAAAATTTTAACCGTGATACCCCGAATATAAAAACGGACGAACTCGCCCCTACCGATGAGGACGCAAGAGTGGATAAACGGATACTGTGATAATGGTTTTATTTACATCAATACCACAGGAAACCCAAAAGAAGAATCCAGATGAGCCACTGCCACCAACGGAATTTGACATTCACAGTGCAGGTGTCTTTGACTGTGTTTCCGTATTCGTCCGTAACCGTGCAGGTAACTGTTGTGCTGCCCTTGTGAACGGTTGAGATATTGCCGTTTTTGTCCACTGTCGCAACTGACGGATTTGAGCTTTCGTATTTTACAGTATAATCAGCTTCACCGTCAATGCTTATCTGCGGAACAATTTTCGCCGTGGATTTGTAATAAACATCGGTATCGGGAATATATACTTTTTCAATCTTGCCTGTGGGTTGAATCTGAGGTTCAAGAAAATGTATATTTGCGTTGAGAAGTGAATCATTTCCTCGATCTATTTCAATTTTATCCCACTGTTCTTTATATCCGTTATAATACACATCAGTTAAACTATCGCACGAATTAAACGCATATTCACTGATGCTTGTTACGGTGTCGGGAATTGTTATGCTTGTGAGAATGTCGCAATCACTGAATGCGTAATCACCGATGCCGGTAACGCTGTCGGGTATTGTAACACTTGCGAGGCTTTGGCAGCCTTCAAATGCACTATTGCCAACACTTGTAACGCCTTCTTCAATAATAACATTTTTTATTGATGTATCATTATAAAACGGACTTCTGTTATCAGAAGAATAATCAGGCATATCACCTGTACCGCCGATTGTAACTGTGCCTGTACTTTGGTCAAATGTATAATAAACCGTATCGTTAAGATATTCTTTCCCTTTAACAGCACCGTTTATAATTGTATTGACCGATTGAGTATCGTTATCATCCGCCGCAATATAGCATGATGCCTGCCCTGTGATAGTAAAGATGTCATCTGACGGAACGCTGAATGTCGCACTGAGTACAGTACCTGCGGTGTATCCGTCAACTGATACCATTGAAACCTTTCCGTTCGTATTATTTACCATTCCGATTCCGCCGTAGGCTGAAATCTGATCACATGTTACACCGTCTGACATGATAAATTGAAAATCCATCGCTTCAAAATAACCGCTGACAACATTCACCTGCACGGTAACATAATTATTGTCCTGATTTGTTTTTACAATTTCCAGAACAACATCTTCAACGCTTTCACCGTCAGCCGCAAAGGCGTTGAAAAACGGAACAGTCGCCGCAAGCATTAAAACTGCCATAAAAACCGCGGTCAATTTTTTGATTGTTTTCATAAAAGTGCCTCCTGATTTTTTATATTAAAAAGCACGGCGCGAAGCCGTGCAAAAATATACGGCTGCATCCATGCCGTTATTTTACTACAAAAAATCGAAATTTACAATATTTTTTGCCCTATTTCTCCCCAAACGGCTTTTTCTCTGCCTTTTTTGCTTCTGTTTCGGGAAGCCCCTGCGCGATTTTCGGGTATTCGTTCTCATTGTCCGCCGTAGGCTGAATATTGTATGTGCCGTATTTATTCAGCATATCGAACGCCGTCTGCGGCTGTCCGCTGATATTCGCCGCCGACGGATTGGGCGTATTTTCGTGCTCATTTTTCTTCATTTTCATCACCGGAATTATTTTTTGCTTTCATTCCCGCGTTATGACTTACTTTTGTTGACAACGCGGCTAATATGTGCTAAATTTTAATTATCGGATTTACTTTCCGAAAACTCTCCAATTTTTTGAGGTGATTTTATGATTATCAACACTCCACCGATGGGCTGGAACTCATGGAACACTTTCGGCGAAAACATCAACGAAAAGGTTGTCATGGAAACCGCCGATTTCATCGCTTCGAGCGGTCTTAAGGAATGCGGCTATGAGTACGTTATTATTGACGACTGCTGGAGCCTGCGCACCCGAAACGAAAAAGGCGAAATCGTTCCCGACCCCGAGAAATTCCCCCACGGCATGAAATATGTTTCCGATTATGTTCATTCAAAGGGGCTTAAATTCGGCATGTATTCCTGCGGCGGCACAATGACCTGCGCAGGTTATCCCGCAAGCTACGACCACGAATTTGTCGATGCGAAATGCTTTGCCGAGTGGGGCGTTGACTATCTGAAATATGACTACTGCTATCACCCCGAAACAACATACGGTCATATCGTTTATAAGAGAATGGCTCTCGCCCTCGCCAACTGCGGCAGAGATATTGTTTTTGCCGCCTGCTCATGGGGCAGTGAAAACACAAAGGCGTGGATTAAAGAGACAGGCGCACACACATTCCGCTCAACGGGCGATATAAACGACTCGTGGGCTTCAATCAGAGACCTTGCTCAGAGCCAGCTTCAGGTTGTTGAGTACAACGGCAACGGCTGCTACAATGACATGGATATGCTCGTTGTCGGCATGAACGGCAAGGGAAATGTTGCTCTCACGGGCTGCACCGAGGAGGAATACAAAACTCACTTCGCATTCTGGGCGCTCATGGGCTCGCCGCTGATTATCGGCTGTGATTTGAGAAAAGCTGACGAAAGCGCGATGAAAATTCTCATGAACAAGGAGCTTATCGCTATCGACCAGGACAAGGCGTACAGACAGCCGTGGGTTGTCAACTGCCGCCGCACCGAAAACAAGGTGCGCGAAGCTGAAACTCCGCTTTATGACTGCTATCAGCTCGATCAGCCTGCTGTTGCGAGATTCCTTGATAACGGCGACATCGCCATCGGCATTTTCAATTTCCTTGACAGAGAAACAAGACCGCGTGTTACGCTCGACGCTTTCGGTCTGGGCGAATGCACAGGCAAAACGCTTGAGCTGACAGATGTATGGACGGGCGAAAAATCATTCCCGAGGAACGGCACTATCGAGTCAAAGCTCGCGCCTCATTCCTGCGTTGTATATCGCGCAAAGGTTGTTGACGCGAAATGAGCAAATGTCAGAAGTGCGGCAGAGAACTGCTGCCCGACGAAATCGGTCTTACCAAAAAGCTCATAAACAGAGGGGCGACGGAATTTTTCTGCATAGACTGCCTTGCGGAAAAATTTGAGTGTTCCACCGACTTATTAAAGAGAAAAATTGAGCAGTTCAGAAACATGGGCTGCACACTTTTCACATAAAAACAGAAAGGAAGATAACAATGAAAAAGCATTTAACCAAAATTATTTCCGTTATTCTTGCACTTGCGATTCTTTCCACAGGCTTTGCGACCACGGCGTTCGCGAAGCAGAGCAACTGGCAGAGGCTCGGCACAGGCGCGCTTGCGGGGCTTATCACAACAGCTCTCGGCGCGGTCAACATCATTTTCCCCGACGGTGATGACTTCATCAACAAGGCGGACTTTGACAAAAACGAGAATTTCTACACAGGCACAGGCACTTTCCAGACAGCTCCCGCTGCCGGCGCAAAATGGAAGCTCGGCTACGCCAACGCGAGCCTTGTTCCCTCCGACTGGAAAGAGCACAAATATTATCTCGGCGGCTACATCATGATTGAAAACTTCTTCTCCAACAAGGTTGAAGGCATTATCGACGACATGAAAGTCCGCACAATCGCTATTGAGGACAGCACAGGCAGAGGCATCAGCATTTTTGCCACAATCGACTGCATCGGCATCACCAACAGCGATATCAAGGAAATCCGCGCGGCTCTTGAAGAGAAAGCGGCAGGCAAATATGACTTTGCGTCAATCAATGTTTCCTCAACTCATGCTCACAGCGGCATTGACACCGAAGGTCTCTGGACTAATCTTTTCGTCAAGGTTTTCAAAAACATATTCCGCTCACTCCTCCACCTCGGCGACCTTGAGCAGGGCACAGACAAGGCTTACATGGACTTCCTTTATGACACAGTTTCCGACGCAATGCTGAAGGCTGTTTCGGGCATGACCGAGGGCACAATGACATTCGCGAGAAAAGATGTCGGCGCGGACTATTTCAACAACAAGAACCGTAAATCCGCTTCCGCTCTCATGACCGATATGTCAAGACTTACCTTCACACCCGACGACGAAAGCATCAGACCGACAATGATTGTCAATGTTGCCGCTCATCCCGATGTTGCGGGACTTCCCACCGAGGACAACAGCGGCCGTGAGGTTTGCGGTGAGTACATTTACTACATGGGCGACACACTTGACAAGGCAGGCTACAACTGCATGTTCATCAACGGCGCAATCGCGGGCATTTATATGTCAAGAGGCGCGACAAACGACTCTCAGACTCTTGAAAAGAGATACATGCAGTCCGAGCGTTACGGCGTTGAGCTTGGCAAAATGGCTCTTGCGCTGACAATGACCAAAGAAGAAATCATGAAAGACAAGCTTCTTTATGACGAGGAGGTTATCGCGGCGGAGACAGCAGAGGCTGAGGCAAACGGCGGCACATACACGCTCTGGTGCGAGAACTGGACTCCCGTTGAGGAGACAGTTGTTGAGCCGTTCTTCAACATTGTTATAAAGCAGGTTTATGTTCCCGTAACAAATCCGTTCATTCAGCTTGCGGGCAAACTCAACCTTGCAAACTACGCTGTTCTTAAAACAGGCTGCGGCTATGAAATCTGCACAGAGCTCGGCTATGTTGAGTTCGGCAACTCCCTCAAAGCAGTCATGATGCCCGGCGAAGTATGTCAGGATCTCATTTGCGGCGGCACATCGCTCACCAAAGACGATTCATACACAGGCGGAGAATATAAATATCCCTGCCTTACCGAGCTTTTCGGCGACGAAGACCTCATCTGCTTCGGTCTTACCAACGACGCTATCGGCTATGTAATTCCCGACAATGACTATGCTATGGCAGGCGCGTTTGACCACTACCATGAGCTTATCTCTCTCGGCAGATACACCGCCAGCTCCATGTCAAAGGTATTTGAGGAAATAGTTAAAGAGGTTAAATAAAATAACAGCAAAATAAATTCAGCGGCTCATTCCAAGCGGATGAGCCGTTTTTTTCGTGGTAACACGGTTAATTTTTTTAACGATGTGGACAATGCGGAGGTTTGGAGATATTTTTTATCAAGGTACCTGTATAATTCCGCTTTTTGTTGTAGGGCAGGGGCTTGCCCCTGCCGAAATTTCTGCGAAGGCTCATACGGCAGGGGCAAGCCCCTGCCCTACAATGTACGACTTTAAATTATACGAGCTTTGGTAAACCTTTTCACCGTTTTATGTTTACTTTCCCCTGTGCGTATGTTACTATAAAACAAAGCATAACAGGAGATGATATTATGACCTACAAACCCGTATCTTTCAGAGATGTTGACATTCTCGGCGGCTTCTGGAATGACAGGCAAAGCCTCAACCACGCCGTTACAATCCACTCCGTAAGGGACAGATTCACCGACACGGGGCGTTTTGAAGCGTTTATATTCAACTGGAAAGAGGGCATGGCGAACAAGCCCCACTTTTTCTGGGATTCCGATGTCGCAAAATGGCTCGAAAGCGCGGCTTACATAATCGAAAAATCACCCGATGTCCTGCTCGAAAAGCAGGTTGACGAGGTGGTTGACCTCATAGAAAAAAATCAGCTCAAAGACGGCTATTTCAACATTTACTTCACCGTCTGCGAGCCTCAGAAGCGTTTCACCAACCGCGACTGGCACGAGCTTTACTGCGCAGGGCATCTCACCGAGGCGGCGGTGGCTTACTGCAACGCCACGGGCAAGGACAAATTTTTGAAATGTATGTGCAGGTACATCGACCTTATCGAAAAGACCTTCAAAATTGACGACAGCGCGGCGTTCCACACCCCGGGACATGAGGAAATTGAGCTTGCGCTCGTTAAACTTTATCACTGCACGGGCGAGAAGCGTTACCTTGAGCTTGCGAAGCATTTTATCGACAGGCGCGGTGTCGAGCGCGAAGTACCCGAAACTCACTGGGCAAACGACCTTTATTATCAGAGCGAAAAGCCCTGCCGTGAAATGACCGAGGCGAACGGACATTCCGTGCGCGCGTGCTATCTTTACTCCGGCATGGCGGATATTGCGGCGGAATACGACGACGAGAAGCTGAAAAACGCCTGCGAAAAAATCTTTGATGATATTTATTATAAAAAAATGTATGTTACCGCGGGGCTTGGGCAGTCTCACCACGGCGAAGCGTTCACAATTCCTTACGATTTGCAGAACGATGTTGCCTACACCGAAACCTGCGCGTCAATCGCACTTGTTTATTTTGCGGCGAGAATGCAGAAACTTTCGCTCAATTCAAAATACGCCGATGTCATAGAAAGGGCGATTTATAACGGAATTCTTTCGGGCGTTTCGCTTGACGGCAAGTCGTTTTTCTATGAAAACCCGCTTGAAATTCTCCTTTCGGAGCACGGCAGGAATGTTTCCGTCAAAAACAGCGACGACCGCCGCCCGATAACTCAGCGGCTCGAGGTTTTCGGCTGCTCATGCTGTCCGCCGAACATCACGCGCCTTATTGCCTCAATCGGCGATTATATCTACGGTACGGATGAAAACACAATTTATGTTCATCAGTATATTTCATCAGAAACTGAGGCTGACGGCGTTAAAATCACAATGAATTCGGGTTATCCGTACAGCGGCATAATAAAAATCACCGCCGAAAACGGCAGTGGCAAACGCCTTGCGCTGAGAATTCCCGAATATACAAAAGATAATTTTACACTCAATTTAAACGGCAAAGCCGCTGAATTTTCAATTGAAAACGGCTATGCATTTATTGAACTGAGCGGCTCAGATGAAATTGATGTTGAGTTCGACATTTCGCCTAAAAAAGTCTATGCAAATCCGCTTGTTGACAGGGACGAGGGCAAATGCGCCGTGCTTGCGGGGCCGATTGTCTATTGCGCCGAGGGAAAGGACAACGGAAATCATCTGCGTATGTTCCGCGTGCCCGAAAAGCTCAATTATAAATTTGAAAAGAACAACGAACTTGGCACGACAGATTTAATAATAGATGCCGAAAAGCGCGTGCCCTCCGATTCACTGTATTCATTCTCGCGCGAATATGAAAAAACAGAGCTCAGGCTTATACCGTATTTCGCCTTTGCCAACCGCGGCGAGACGGATATGACCGTGTGGCTGATTTCTGAATAAAAAATTGCGGAACTTTATCCGTGCTTCCTCAAATAAAAATGGGGCTGTCGCATTCAGATGCAGACAGTCCCTGATTTTTTATGATTTCATTTTTATTAAATCTCTGTAGCTTATCAGCTCAACGCCGTGCTCCTTGAGGTACTTGTGCGTCTCGGGGTCGTTGATAACATTATACTCCCACACTCTGTACTGCCAGCTGCCCATTATGGTTTTCAGCTCGTCGTCTTCCTTGCACGGGTGAATGAATGTCTCCGTAACTCCGTCGGGAATATCCGTCCATATTTTAAGTATCGTCTCGCGGTAATGCTCATAGCCGTTGTCCTTGAGGTCTGCGTTCCAGTCGGGGAACAGCAGATAGTCGGGCATGATGACATTGTACTTCTTGCCCCAGTGCTTTGAAAGATATTTCAGCACGCTGAACGCAGGATAAGGCACGCCCGCGGGGCAAAGGCGTTTGTCGGTGTTCGTGAACATTCTGAAAGCGTAGCCGTAATCGCCGCACACTCTCAGCGTCATTTTAAGAAGCTCAAAACGAAGCGTGTAATGACCGTAAAGCGAGCCCATGTGGTTGTCGAGGTGCGAGGGCTTCATGCCGAGGGCGTGAGCTTTATCGACCTGCGCGCGGATTTCCGCTTCAAGCTCAGCTAAATCGGCGTTTTTGCCGACCTGACGGCTGTCATGCCACATAAATCCCTGCTCGTCCATAAGCGATTTGCCGCCCGAAAGCGGTTTCCACCTGTAATCGTTCCACTCGCTCGTCATTGTAAGGTGAACGCCTATCGCATACTGCGGATTGTCAATCGCAAATTTAACCGCGTCCTCCGCGCTTTTGCAGGGCATCATGATTGTGGAGGATTTGATTTTTCCGTTCTGAAAAAGCTCCTCGACCGCGTCGTTTGCCGCCTTGCAGAGTCCGTAATCGTCCGCGTTGAGAATAAGGTATTTCGCCATATTAACACTCCCTCAAATTTTATCTGTCATTGTGAATTCAAGCACACCGCCACTCATAAGCTCCGACGCCTTAATTCTGAAAGAGTCAAGCTCTCTGCCGTTGAAAACAGCGGATTTCACATAAATATTTTCGTCTGAGTTGCCGTTCACCTTGATTGTAAGCGTCTTGCCCGAGGACAGCGCAACCTCCGCACTGTCAACAATCGGCGAGCCGATGATGAATAAATCCTGCCCTGCGACGGGGAAAAGACCTATCGCGTTCAGAACGTAGTAAGACGAAAGCGCGCCCGAGTCGTTATTGCCGGGAAGCCCTCCCCTGCCCGTTGTGAACATATATTTCATTCCGCCGCGGATAATCTCGCACACTCTGTCGTGCCTGTCGGCATAGACATAAGAAAACGGAGCTTCGGTGTCGGACTCATTATTGAAGCCCTCAAATCTGCCGAGCTTCATGCCTTCCCTTACAGGCTCATAGTTGAGCGGGTCAACGGGAAGCACCGTGTCGGGCTGACCGTAGCCGAAGAATTTATCCATCAGCTTTGCGAAATTCTCTTTGCCGCCCGCAAGGGCAATTCGCGCGTCCATATCGACCATCTGACGGAACGAATAGTTATACAGTGTACCCTCGTAATATTCGGAATCTTCATTCAGAAGTCCCGTTTCGGGGTTATAGACATTCTTCCATTGAAGCGCAAGGGGCGTGAGCCTGCCGCAGAGAGCGTCGTTTCCTCTCTCCTTTGCAAGCTGAGCCGCAAGAGCGCAGCAGTCCGCCATGTCGAGCATCCATGTGTTCGACTCGCACTTACCGTCAACGGTGAAATCCGTCTTGTTGTCGGCAAAAACATCAGCCTCAATTACCTTGAGCATACGATCGGGGTCAATTTCAATGCCGTAGCGGTAGGCGGTCAGAAGCGCATAGACACCGAGCATTCTTGCCTGCGTGCTGTGAAGCAGATATTTGTCGGTAATTCCCAATGAGTTAGGAATCTGCCCAAGCTCCTCGCCGACACGCAGGAGCGTTTCGACAATTTTTTCGCTCATTTCTTTATCAGTCATAAAGATGAGCGGAAGCTGAGTTTTATACATATCCCACAGCGTGCTGAAATCAAGGATGAACGCGCCGTCGCCGTCATAAATGAAGCTCTCGCCCGACCAGTCGGCAGGCTTGACAAGCGAATGATAGAAATTTGAGTAGAAAATCTCTTTGATTTCGTCGTCCGCTTCAATTTTAATCGTACTGAAACGCTCGTTCCATTTTTCGCGCGCCTCCAGCCGTACTTCATCGAAATTTTTCGATGAATCGGCGAATTTCAGCGCATTTTCAAGGCTTCTGAGAGAAATTGCCACCGTCAGCTCGGCGGATTTTTTGTCTTTCAGCTCAAAAACCGCACAGCCGCCGTCAATAGTAAACTCCGTGTCGCCCTTAACGGCAAAGAAAATATCTACGCCCTCAATTTTCGCGCTCGCGAGCACGGTTGTTTCATCGAATTTTTTGATTTCAAGATTCTCGACAGTTTTTAACTCGTAATCGGGAATGATTATGCCGTTGTTGGTGAAATCAACCTTGATTTTGCCGCCCTCTTTTCCAAATGTATAGCGGTGATACGCCGTGCGGAGTGAAGCGGTCAGCTCGCATTTGATATCGTCAAGAACGCAGGTATAATAACCTGCCTCGGCGGCTTCATCCTGCGGAAGTCTCAGCGTTTCGGAGCTGTCATAAAGCGGAGTAACAACGGCATAGTTGTAGTAGTAACCCATTGTGCCCGTGCCGCTTTGCTGAATGTGGGCAAAGCCGCGCAGCTTCTCGCCGCCCTCAAATTTCTGCGGCTTCGAGTGGGTGTTGATTTTGTGATTGCCGTAGCCCGTGGGGTAGCCGCCCGAGAAGGGGGCGGCACTCATTGCGCCGTAAGGCACCATGGCGGCAGGGCTTGTGTTGCCGCAGCCTGCTTTAATAAAAAACCATTTTGCGGCAATTCCTTCTCTTTTCGGCAAATCATATTCGCCGCAGCCCTGAAAAACATTTACATATTTGCAGTAGTCCATATAATCAACTCTTAATCAATAATCGCGGGTGCGCCGAGCAGACCTGTGCGCCTTAAAACATATTCGTCCGTCCAGCATCTGCCTGTGCTTCTCCACGCTCCGGGGCCGTGCCAGCTTTCCTTTTCATCGACAAGGTGAAGCGGGCCGAATGTGTTGTAGCGGTGGATGTAAAGCGTCATTTCAACCTCGTGCTCGCCGTTTGCAAGTCCGTCAACTGTGAGAATGTAAGGCGGATAAATTATGCTGCCCTTTTCCTCGCCGTCAATTTTAACGGAAATCATCGCGCCCTTGTACCATGTCGCGCGGATGTTCATCTTGCCGTCCTTAGCTTCTGCCTTGAATTTGTAGGTGATGTTGCCGCCGTAGAACGGGAATCCCTGCGCGGTGAGGTCGCCGAAGCCAACCTTTTCGGGCTTGGCGGTGAGAGTTGCCTCGTTGCCGCTGAGCTTAACGCCGAAATCGCCTAAAATGAACATATTTTCAATGTCGGTCTTTTCGCCGTAAAGATATGTGATTTCAAGAGTGTTCTTGCCCTTTACAATCTTGGGAAGCGCGACCTTGAAAATCGAAATATCAACATAATTGCCGAGTATGTTTTTCTCGACCTTTTCGCCGTTGAAAACAATGCTTTCTGTCTTGTCGGCTTCTTCAAATGCGAGAATCGCGCCCTCATAGTCGATTTCGCTCTCGAATGTGAAGCGGAGCGTCAGCTTGTCGATTTCGGGAACTTCGCCGACAACCCACGGCTGAACTATTGAGCCGCCGCGCTTCGGAATACCGAGCTTTTCACGGCATACATTGTCAAGGCGGAGAATTTCTTTTTTCGGTGAAAATTCCGCTTCGCCTGAGAGCTTATACTCAGCCATGTCGAGCAGAAGCACGTTTTTCTCAGAAAGAGCGTAGTCAACAACGCTTTCAACCTGTTTGCCTTCGGGGATTTCAACCCACTGTGCGGCTGTGCCGTTCTCTTTTTTGCCCTCGGTGAGCTTGATAAGAAGCGAATCGTAAGCATAAATCTGGCGGTCAATCATCGTCTTGCCGTTTCTGTAGAAAGCGGGCATAGGCTCAACCGTGCCGTCAAATGTGTTGTAAAGCTCGGCTTCGTATTCGCCGTTGACGGTTATTCTGATGTGGTCGCCGCGGTCAACGTCCTTGTTGTGCGGCTCTTCCGTGTGGCAGATAAAGAGCCATTTGCAGTCGTTGTCCTGTCTTAACTGATAAAGCAGGTCGTCGGAAAGTCTGCCGTTTGTGTATCTTAATGTTACCGTGCGGTTATCGTCAAGAGCGTTGAGAATTGCCGCGCGTGAGAAGTCAATCTTTATGCTTTCATCAAAGAGCTTTTTGCCCTCGTCTGACGGCTCGGCGTCGCAGAGATACGGAGCATCGCCCATGAATATGAGCTTGCCGCCCTGTGCCTTGAAAGCCGCAAGTCTTTCGAGCGTTGTTGAGCGGAGAGTTTCACAGCCCGGAACAACAACAGCGTCATACTCCATCTTGCCGACCTTGAGCGGAGCAGAGCCGCTTTCGCACAGCGTCGGGAGCAGAGACTCCGAAATGAAGTTGAAGTCGATACTGCCCTCAAGCAGCCATTTTGTGAGATTTTCAAATCTCTCGTCAAGGCTTTCACGCAGGAGAGCCGATTTGTCGTTCGGACCCCAGTGAAGCCAGAAGCTCTCAATCGGGTGAACAACCGCAACCTTGACAACGGGCTTGCCGCGCGTAAGAGCCGTGTTCACTCTCGCGAAGTGGTCTTCAACGAGGTTATATTTTTTGTACCACGGGGACTGATAGTGAATTGAAGCGGGATAATCGCGCTTTGCTTCGCCGCCCATGGCGTACCACGAAAGGTGGGGAACTCTGACCGTAACGCCGAGAGCCGCCTGCCAGTCGCCCTGATATTTGTATGTTCTGAAGTCGCAGTCCCAGCCTGTAACGCCGTAAAGCTCAGAGAGCATTCCCTCATATCCGAACTGATGAACTGCCGACTGTGCCTGCTTCGCCGTTGTAAGCTCAGCGCGGTTGCACAGCATGTCAATACCGGGAATGTCAAATCCGCGGTATGAGCGCATGGCTTCACCCAGAGCGGCGCACTGACTTCTGAGCGTCGGTTCTTCCATCATGTGGCCTGTCAGCGCAAGGTTGTTTTCTCTGCACCAGCCGCCTACGGTGTCCGCAAATGCGCTTGCGAAAAGCTCAGCTATAAAATCGTGGTAACGGTAGCGGTGGATTGACGGCACCGAGTCGGGCAGATCCCAGAAAAGCTCGGGCAGAGTGTCAAAAATATCCGCGCCCCACGCCTCTTTATAAAGCTCGGGAACTTTATCTGTCCACGGCATTGAGATGTCCATTTTGTCAAGCGAGTTGTTGAGCACCTGCTTGCGTGTGAACTGCGGCTCGTCGGTGAAAATCGCGGGAACTGTGTTGTCAAATTCCGCGCCGACCTTTTCTTTATAACGCTCGTGAGTAACCTCTATGAAGCGTTCAATCGCTTCCTTTGAAAGCGTGTCGGCGTAGGACTGACCGTTGTACCAGTTGCTGTTGGTGCTGATTTCAAGCAGAGCGTACCACTTGTCGCCCTTTGCCTCGTCGTTTTCGCCGATTCTGCGGTAATTTTTGAGGAATCCGTCGTCGTCAAGCTCAACATCATAGCAGGCAAGGAGTGTTCCTTTGCCGCTTCTTGAGCCTGTCGCGCGGGAATCTTCGTCAGCATAGCACTCAGCGTCCCTGAACGGAGTGAAAAGCAGGCTTCTCGCTCTGTATTTCGTGTCGCAGGTTACAAGTCCGCCTGCCGCGCCCGAGGGCCATCTGTCCTCGTCATAAAGCCACGCGAGCATGTTTTCGCCCTTGGCTTTCTGAACGCAGTCGTTGACAAGCTCCATGTAGCTGTCGCTGAGGTATTCGTTTTTAAGTCCCGTTCTTACGTGCATGTGAAAGCCGCCAAGGCCCATTTCCTTAAAAACATCTATCTGTCTTTCGAGCTCCTCTTTCGTGAGCATATTGTTCCACGCCCAGAACGGAGTTCCTCTGTACTCGGCGGTGGGGTTTTCAAACAGCTCTTTTGAAAGTGAAGCCTCGCTGTTCTTTTTATATAACATAATCTTACCTCCGTAAGAAAGAATTAAAGAATAAACTTGCTTATGTAGTCAACTGTGTATTTAACGCCTGCCTTGCCGCGCTCGGTGTCGAAACGCCACGCTCTTGAGTGAGGCTCGATTGAAAGACAGCCGTCATATCCCTTTGAGTAGAGAGCCGCAAAGATTGAGCCCCATTTGAGGTCGTCCATGCCTGCGGGCGGGTCGTCAACGCCGTTGCCGCCTGTGCGGACTGTGCCCTTGATGTGAACGTGAGCGAAGCGGTCGCCCCAGTCGGAGATTTCACGCATATAGTTTCTGTCTGCGTTGTAGCTGTGAGAAGCGTCAAATTTAATCATGAGCTCGGGCAGCTCGCCGAGGACGATTTCCCACGCTGTCATGTTGTTTACAAAGTTGTTCCAGTCGCAGTTATATACAGCAATATTTGTGCCTGTGCCCTTTGCTTTTTCGAGCATTCTGCCGAAAATTTCAATAGCGGCGTTGTAGTTTTTATAAAGCGAAACAGAGTCGTCATAGTTGCAGCCGCATACGAATGTGGGGCTGCCGCAGGCGATAGCGTCGTCAAGATTCTGAGCGACGATTGCGAATTCTTTTTCGTCAACCTTGCCGCCTTTGTTCATTTCGGCGTTCCAGCGGCCGAGCGAGCCGATATAAAGACCTGCCTCCTTAGTGTCGGCAACATACTGAGCCATTTTTTCCGTGCAGTCAATTGACTCCTCGTTGTTGTTGTTGCACATTTCGATAAATGAAAGTCCGAGGCTCTTGACATAAGCGAGGGATTCCTTTGTGGGACGGTTGTTGATCATTCCGAGTTTCATCATAATGAAAACCTCCGTAAATTAAAATTCAAGCAAGGCATACCTGAGTCGTTCGGCTTTGCCTTGACTATACTTTACCAAAATAAAACGGATTTTACAATAGAATTTGGTGAATTTTTATAATAATATTATGGAGTGAATATCCCCTACAACCGCTCACCGAAAAATTGGTGTAAATCCGCGGGCGAACACAGTTCGCCCCTACGCGAAAATATGAATGATTTTCAAATCCTGCTTGTATGGAAACGCATACCAATCGCCCGTTGTTCAAATCCGAAAATTTATATAATATGTTGAAAATCGCAATTTCTTATGATAAAATGAAACAAAGGAGATGATTTTATGAACGAAAATCTCACAAAAAAACGCTCGGGATTTTCCATGTGGCTTCTCGTGTGGGGCTTAGGTCTTGCAGGTCAGATTTGCTGGAACATGGAAAACCAGTGGTTCAACACATTTGTCTATGCCAAAATCGGCAAAAATCCGTCAATCATCACGGGCATGCTTATCTGCTCCGCGGCGGCGACAACCTTTGCCACATTCTTCTTCGGCACATGGGCTGACCGCACGGGCAAAAGAAGAACATTTATTTCGCTCGGCTATATACTCTGGGGCATTTTCACAATCTGCTTCGGTCTGACGGAATTCATCAGCAAGGATATGTACCTGCTTGTAGCGATTTCCGTTGTGCTTGCCGACACGGTTATGAGCTTCTTCGGCTCAATGGGTAATGACGCGGGCTTCAACACCTGGACTAACGACATCATGACCGACAAAAACCGCGGTCAGATTGGCGCGGCGCTTGCCACTCAGCCTGTTTTAGGCACGATTCTCGGCACGGTTGTCGGCGGCATTTTAGTCGGCGAAGACGATAATTATATGCGTCTGTTTATCGTAATGGGCGTTTTCGTTATCATTTTCGGCATAATTTCAATGTTCACGCTCAATAAAAACGACGATGTTGAGCCGTCCGTCAAGGGCTCGTTCTGGAAGCAGTTTATCAGCGTTTTCAACTTCAAGAGATTTTTCGCTCTTAAGGAGCTTGTGCTCGTAAATATCGCCGTTTCCGTTTTCTTCATCGGCTTCAATGTTTATTTTGCCTACATCGGCAACTATCTCATCTATTATCTCGGCTACTCGGCAGACATGATGGGCATTATCGAGGCTGTTCCGCTTGTGCTCGCTATGCTTACGGCAATCCCGATTGGCTCGCTTATCAACAAAAACAAGCACCCGTTCATCGGTATTGCGGCGGTAATTATCAACATTATCGGTCTTATGATAATTTTCCCGATAAAATCCGCTGATGTTGACCCGACAAAGATTTTCAATCTGCGCGTATGGCTCGGCATTTTCGTTGTCGGCGTCGGCTATGTTGCGATGCTTCAGACAACCAAAGTCTGGACAAAACAGCTTTACCCGAGAGACGCGAAAGGTCAGTTTGAGGGAATATGGATTCTTTTCTTCGTGCTCATTCCCATGGTCGGCGGTTCGCTCATAGGTGAGGCTGTTGTCAAAACGAGCGGCGAAACCTTCGTCAATTCCGAGAGCGGTCTGACGGAGTATATCCCCAACGGAAATGTATTTTTAGTCGGCGCGTGCGTAATCGCGTTCACAATAATTCCGCTTCTCTTAACGATGAAGCTTCATAAAAACAGAGTTGCCGCCGAAAAAGCGGAGCAGGAAAAGGAGAGTTTATAATGGCACAGGGACTTGAAATCAAAGAATTTAACGGCAGAGGCTATGACCGCACACACATTTTCAAAACTTGGTGCGTCGCGTTCCTCACTCAGGACGAGGAATACACCCACAACACCTACATTGAACGCCACCTTGAAACGGACGAGGTTTTCGTGCTTCTCAAGGGCGAGGCGACGCTCTTTATCGGCAAAGACAGAGAGCCTGTTAAAATGGAGCCCTGCAAGATTTACAATGTAACCGCAGGCACATGGCACAGCATTGAGTGCGACGAGGAAGCGTCGGTGCTCATCGCCGAGAACAGCGACACCGTCAAGGAAAATTCAGAGTATTTTTATCTTTAATATGCAGAAAAAAAGTCCTCCTTTACGGGAGGGCTTTTGTTTTCGGGGTAACGCGATTGAAATTTTGTGATTGTGTGGACGATGCAGAAGATTTGTTTTGATTTTTTATCACGGTATTTATTTAACCTCGCGTTATCTCTCCCTCAGTCTTTTGCTTCGCAAAATCCAGCTCCCTCGTCAGAGGGAGCCGAACACGCCTCACCTTGTCAGGGGAGGTGTCTCAAAGTAATAGATAATAGTGAACAGTGGAAAAAACGGACGGTTGAACCGCCCGTTTTTTTGTATTACTCAAATATTTATGCCTGCGCCGAAGTTGCCGCAGTTGTCTTTTCTTCTGCTGAAATTCCGTTGGAAATCTTTTCATCAACAAGGAGAATTCCCCATGTCTGACCGTCCTGCGAGGCGTACGCTCTGCCGTCGTGAACTGTGGTGAGGCAGGCATACTGACACGGAATTACCATCTTGCCCTCAGCGGAATATACTCCGAACTTGCCGCCCTTGAGAACTGTTACATAGCCCTCGGAACATTCATACGGCGTGTCAAAGTCCTTGTTCAGCGCGTTGTAGCCCTGAACGGCGTCGAACTCAAAGGGAATAACCGTCTTGCCCTCGGCGTTGACATATCCCCATTTGCCGTTGAGACGGAACGCGCACAGACCGCCTGTGAAAACGCCAGCACAGTCATAGTCGCTTCTGCCGACCGCTTTGCCTGCCGTAACGAGCGTGTATTTGCCCGTGAGCTTCTGACCGTCCGAAACGGGCATTGACTCGGGAACAACGGGATTCGCATCACCGGAGAAGTCCGTATCCTTGCCTGTGTATTCAGACGAAACCGTCATGTCCGAATTGTCGAGCGTATATGAAAGACCGTTGAAGCCCTCACATTCGTGGGGATAAATCCACGCTTTCTGATACTTTGAGCTTAACTGATATGTTGAGGTATAGCCGCTTTCTTTCTGAGTAATAATATATCCGTCATAGCACGGGCAGGTCTCGATTGAAAGAAAATCAGGCTCAAAAACGAGCGAGCCGTTGGAGTCGATAAGACCGAACATATCGCCTTTTTTGACAATGAAGCTGTCGCCGAAAGTAATATCGTAGTGATTTGTGCTTTTGTTAAGCGACGCAATCGGCAAAGTGTAAATGGACTGAGCCTTTATCGACGGAGAGAGCAGCCACCTTTCGGTGTAGGTCGCTTTCGGCTCGGTTTTCTGCTGTTTTTCTTCCTCCGCCTTTTTCTTGTTTCCTCCGCAAGCAGCAAAAAGGAACACAAAAACCGCCGCTAAAGCAAGGCATAATACTTTTTTAAAGCTTTTCATAATTAACCTCCCAGTCAATCCCGTCGGGAATGTTTATAACGGGCTGTTCGCCCTTTTTCAGTTTGCAGGTAATATCGCCGTACGGTGTCGGCATCGAAATATCCGCAAATTCAAGGTCAAATAAATTCGGCGTGAGCGAGATTTTCTTAAATCCTGCCTCTTTCATCTCGAAACCGAGCAAAGCGCACGGGAGCTGATAAGCTGGTGTGCCGCCCCACGCGTGGCTGTGGTCAAAGGAGTAATCCTCCTGCGGCTTTATCCAGCCCTCCTGCAAACCCTTTCGGCATTTATCCGTCATTACGCTCCAGCGGCGAAGTTCATCTATCGCGTATTTTTCATAAAGTCCCGTCTTTTTAAGAGCATCAAAAAGATAGTGCATGAAATACGGCTGTAAATCGGTGATAAACTCCTCGTTCATTACGCGCTCTATGATTTCAACCGCTGTGTCGCCGTCCGCAAGTCCGCTCATAACCGAGAGAATGTTGGCGTGCTTGGAGTAATATCTGCCGCTTATGTTTTCGGGCAGCCATTTGCCGCTTCCCGTCGGCGTGTTGAGTCCGTCAAAATAAAGTCCCTTTTCGCTGTCGAAAAGCACGGCGTTATGCGCTTTCTTGTGCCTTACGGCTTCATTTTTATACTTTTCGCAAAGCTCATTTTCGCCGATGATTTCCATAAGCTCAGCCGCAGCATTCAGACCGAACTGATAAAACGCGTTAAGGCAGGTCTGCCCGAGAGCTTTGGGCGGATGGTGCATTGAATAGCCGTCAGCGACAACCCAGTCAACAAACATATAGTCGGGCGGATTGTCGATAATTCCGTTCTCGCCGAGGTAAGTCTCAAATCTGCCGAGAAGCACGGTTATCGCTTCCTTGCAGTATTTTATAAGCTCGGTGTTTCCCGTGAACTTATAGACATCGAGAATCATTTTAAGCCAGATAAGGCTGTAGGTTGTGTGGAACATTTTGCCGTTGTGGTGGATAATCTCGTCCGCCGTGCGCATGACATCAAGCTCACTGAGCCTCATATCACCGAAAGTGAACGCCGTCATAAGGCTTTCTATGTAATAGTCGCCCGTGCAGGCAAGCGGCTCCTGATGCTTGGGGCTGTCGAGGTGAAGCGTCTGACGGCAAATCTGAAGCGTCCATTTGCACACATCGTAAATCTCGTTGAGCTTTTCATCACTGCAAACAAAACTGCCGTTCTGCCTTACAGGGTAGCACTGAAAACGCGCGGCAGGGAGAACCCTTGTGCTTTTAAGCCCGTAATTCGTGATTTTCAGCCTGTAAGCTCCCATGCTGTGGAACTGAATACCCGTGTATTTTGTGAATTTATCGGCGATAATCGTCTCTGTTCCGCTGTGAACATCGCCGTGCTCGATAATATCCGCTTCAATGATGCAGCCGTCCGTCTCGATTATCAGCGCAAGAGAAGCGGAGTAGATTTTGTCAAATTCAAGCTCAACCTCGGCGGTTTCGCCCGCGTGAACGATAATCTGATCCATATTGACGGGATAGATTATTTTATAATCAAGCGGAGGAATGGGCGCGTCCTTGATTTTTCTTTCGCCGTCGAGAATTACAGCGTTCTGCCATTCGGTAGGCTCTTTGTTGCCGTCGTAATAATAAGGCTTCACATACGAGTGATTAACTCTTGAAAGCCATGTGTCGTCCGTGAGCACGGTTTCTTTTTCGCCGTTTTCATATTCAAGCTCAATTTCGGCGAACACTCCTCCCCTGCCCGATGAAATATCCGTAAGCACAACGGGAGAAAGCTGAACTCTTATGAGAAAATCAACCGCATTTCTGCCGATTTTAGCCGTGAGATTGTCGGCGTAATGCCATATTGTGCCGCCGCAGTCGCCGAAATCTCCGCCTGCCGCCGCAGGGCCGTTGCCGACGAAATTGCTGTTGACAAAAAGCTCATAAAATGTGTCGCCGCTGATGCGTATTTTCGCCGAAGAAATCACATTTTCTCTTTCGATGCTTTTCTTGAACTCGGCAACGCAGTACGCCGCTTCATTATCTTCACAGTCAAACTTTGTTTTGTTACATTCCTGATACAGGGGAAAATCCTTTTCGCAAAGCCATATCCATTGCTCAATCTTTTCCATTCCCGTTACCTCTTTTTTACAAAAATTTACAGAATAACGCTATGATAGATTTTACCATATCCGCGCGCATAATGCAAATGTTTTTTATATAATTGATTGACAGTAACGCTTTATTCTGTTAAAATTATAAAGATAAATACTAATATCCGATAAAAATAAGTCAATCTTTACGGTCTTATTTCCGCAAGGCTTCGTTAAAAGCCTTGACAATACGACAGTATTCTCTGCGACTTTTGCCTTGCCTTACAAAAATAATCCTCGTAAATCTTTGCCTGCTTTTTATCTGATATTAGTATAACAATTGAAAGAAGGGATTTCATGGACAGAAAATATGATGTCATAGTCATCGGCGCGGGCAACGGCGGTCTCACAGCCGCGGTCAGAATGGCTCTGGCAGGCAAAAAAACTCTCCTTGTAGAAAAGCATAATCTTCCCGGCGGCTTCGCCACAAGCTTTGTAAGAGGACGCTTCGAGTTTGAGGCTTCGCTCCACGAGCTTTGCGGCATAGGCCCCATAACAGGCGTTGGCGCTTTGAAAGATACATTTAAAGAGCTTGGCATTTACGATAAGGTTGAATGGGTAAGCCTTGACGAGGCGTTCAGAGTTATCACCACGGGCGATAAAGAAAATATCGACTACGCAATGCCCCTCGGCAGAGATAATTTCATTGCCAAAGCGGAGGAAAACTGCCCCGGCTCAAAGGAAAGCTGTGAAAAGCTCCTTGACCTCTGCGAGCAGATTGCAAACGGCGTTGATTTCCTCAGCGCGCTCAACAGTTTCGGAATCGACACTCTCAAGACAATTGTTGACGAGCATATGAACTTTGTCAACACCGCGAGCTACACGGTAAACGAAATTTTTGACGCACTTGATATTCCTCAGCCCGTCCGCGATATGTTCGGCGCGTACTGGTGCTACCTCGGCGTAAACCTTGACGAGCTCAACTTTATCCATTACTGCACAATGTTCCATTCATATGTTTTCGACGGCGCGGTTATCCCCAAAAACAGAAGCCACGGCATAAGCTGTGCTCTGCTTGACAGATTTGAGGAGCTCGGAGGCGACGCATGGTTCAACTCAATGGTTAAGAAGATTATCGTTAAAGATAAAAAGGTCAAGGGCGTTGAGCTTGATGACGGCACCAAAATCGCCGCCGACTACGTTATCTCTGACGTTTCACCCTACAATGTGCTTTCAAAGCTCATTGATAAAGATGAAATCCCAGATTTCCAGCGTCAGGATCTCAACGCCAAAAAGCTTGCGGTTAAGGGCTTCGCTGTTTTCCTCGGCCTCAACCGTTCAATGGAAGAGCTCGGGCTCAATAACCACACCTATTTCATTTATGAGTCAGCAGACTCGGCTAAGGTCGCAAAGGGAGCTGAATCCCGTGAAAAATGCGCGCTTCAGGCTACAGTTTGCCTCAACGCCGCAATTCCCGACTGCTCACCCGAGGGCACTTCAATCGTATATATGACAAGCGTTTTCGCAGGCGACGACGCATGGAGCGACGTAAGAGCCGAGGACTATGTGAAGGAAAAGAGAAGATACGCCGAAATCATGATAGATGATTTTGAAAAGGCTACAGGCTGCAAGATTAAGGAGCATATCGAAGAAATCGAAATCGCCGCTCCCATGACCTACGCCCGCTACACCGACGCGCCCAACGGTACAATCTACGGCTTTGACGCTTCGGGCACAAACACTATAGTTCACCGCCTTATGACAATGGCAATGGGCGACAAGATTAAGAATCTTGCTTTCTGCGGCGGCTACACACAGCAGTGCATAGGCTTCTCACCCTCGTATCAGACAGGCGTTATGGCGGCTGAGCAGACCATCAAGGCAATGGAAAAGGAGGAAGCGAAATGAAAAACAAGATAATCCCCGTTAAATCAAAGGGCAAGGATTTTTTCAAAACCGTTAAGATGATTCCCGACCGACTGGGCGAAGTTAAATCCTCGTCAAAAAGTCAGGCAATGAACCCAGACCTTTTCAATGTCAACAGAGTTGCCGCCGCGCTTCATCCGAAAGAGCAGAAGCTCGTTATCAGAAAGATTGAAGAGCACTCAGCGGATGTAAAGAGCTACTATTTCACATGGACGGGCGGTCAGACGCTTGCCTATTTCAGAGCAGGTCAGTACCTTTCATTCCCGATTAAAGCAGGTGATTCACTCGTTACAAGAGCTTATTCAATCGCTTCTTCACCGAAAAGCGCGCTTAAAGGCGAGTATCAGATAATGGTCAAGCGTGTTCCCGACGGCTTTGCTTCGGGCTATATTCTCGACAACTGGAAGGTCGGCGACAAAATCACCGCCTACGCTCCAGAGGGCTGCTTCAACTATGAGCCTCTGCGCGACGCTCCCGTTGTAATGGGTATCGCGGGCGGCAGCGGCATCACACCGTTCCTTTCAATGGCAAGAGCTATTGACGACGGAAGCGAGGATTTCCGCCTCATGCTTCTCTACGGCGCAAAGAAAAAGAACGAGCTTGTTTTCAAGGACGAGCTTGACGCTATAGCCGAAAGAAACGAAAAATTCAATGTTGTTTACGTTCTGAGCGACGACAGGTCAAGAGGCTTTGAAAAGGGCTTCATCGGCGCGGATTTAATCAGCAAATACGCTCCCGAAAATGAAAAATTCAGCGTCTTTGCCTGTGGTCCCGAGGGTATGTATAAATTCCTCGGCGAGGAGCTTCCGAAGCTGAATCTCGAAAAGAAATATATCCGCATGGAAATGTTCGGCGTTTCAAAGTCGGCGGCTCTGAGCAGTGAAATCACAGAGGGCGAGTTCAAGATGACCGTAACCTACCGCAGCGAAAGCAAAGAGTATAAGTGCGACGGCAAGGAGACAATCCTCACCGCTCTTGAAAGAGCAGGCGTTAAGGTTCCCGTCCGCTGCCGCAGCGGCGAGTGCGGATTCTGCCGCTCGAAGCTCATCAGCGGTAAAATCTATATCCCCGACGGCATTGACCGCCGCCGCATGGCAGACGCGCAGTTCGGTTATATCCACCCCTGCTGCACCTATCCCGCGAGCGATATTGAAATTAAGATAGACTAAATATTACAAAATGCTCTCCCGTAAAAAGGAGAGCATTTTTTCGGACAAGCTCCTGCGACCAAAGACGGGAAATACGCAAAAAAACAATAAATTTTATTTTCCGCATCGTCCACACAATTATAGAATTTCAACATTGTTACCCCGAATAAAAAATTGATTAGCGGCGACAAGCTGCTGCCCGCCGCCGCATCTTTAAACAGTTCCGAATGAAAAGGAGATAAAAAGCAAAGTCAAAGGAGTGTAATAAAGTGTAATATTAAATAGGAAGTATATCAGAACTGTTTACATCCTTATTTTACCACCGAGTTGTTAACAGAGTGTGTACGCACTAAAAACATTCCGCATATATTTCATGAACAGGGAACCATCAGCGGCTCGCCGAATGCGGCGCAGTCGCCCGTTATGCCGTTCTCTTTTTTTATCGCCTGCTCGGTTGTGCCGTATTTTCGCGCGATGTCCCAGAGGTTTTCGTTTTCGTCGGGGAAATAAATCACAACGCCCGTGCCGTCGGATTTATCCGCCTTTTCCTCGTCAAGTGAAGCCTTTGTCATGACGCGCGCGGTTGTCTTTGAAAAGGCGTTGGCGCAGATGACAAACTCCGCCCTGACCTCGGCAGTGCCCGAGTTAATCCGCGCGGGGGAATATCCGCTCAAAGCCACGCAGGGATTGCCGAGCAGAACGCCCTCCCCTCTCATCATGTACTCAAAATCGAACTCTCTTTCGCAGAAAACCGATTTGCCGTCGGAATCCGAAAGAATGAAATTCACGGGCACCTTGCCCTCGAGCTTTTCGGCGGAATTGCCCTTTTTGATTTCGGGCGCGCCAAACCAAAGAGCCTGAACGCCCTGAGCCGAAACGGACGAAAAATCGAACTTGTTTGTGCAGGTGAAGGTGTCGCTTATCGAGCGCGAATGTTTGTAAAATTCTATGTTTTCGTAGTCCGCTTCGAGAGTGCCGACGGTGCTGTAAGCGTCGGAAATGAAGTCGGACTGCCCGTTTGTGAATGCTTTAATCTCGGCGCAGACGACAAGATTTATGTCAAAAAGTCTCTGCTCTCCGTCGGAATCCTCACGGGGGTTAATATCACAGCTCGGGATTTTCATGAACACATCGGCGAAGCCCTCCTCGCTCATTCCCGGCACATCGATGACCTGATTGACGGGGATTGAGTAGTCGAATTTTATGCACTCGCCCTTGTTTTTGTCGGCGCAGTAGATAATCGCGACGGCGATTTCGCCTTTTAAAAGCAGCTTGCCCTTGATGATTTTTGCTTCACTCAGAAGCGGCGAAGCGGTGGAATTTACAATTATGTTTGCTGGGAGGTAATCCCTCGGAAGCTCGGCGGTTTCGCTCAGCGGAAACTGCTTGCACTCGCAGGCGGTCATGCTCGAATAATCCATGTTTCCGCCCTTTGTCTCTATCCCCTGCGTCCCGACGCCGCTGACAAAATCGCGCTTGCTTAATTTACAGATTTTGAAAACGAACCTCACCGTGCCGTGAACCTCGGCCTTTCTGCGGCTGAGCGCGCGGCAGTTGACATACTCCGACTTTGCCGAAACATACAGCGCGCCGTCGATGTCCGAGCCTGTTTCAACATATTTTGAAAATGGAATATTCTGCTCAACGGAGCAGATATTGTCGTCCTCGTCGCAATAGACAATTCGCATAACGGCGTTGCCGTCGGCGCAGGCTCTGTCGCCCGAAATCTTTGACGAAACAACGCAGGGCGTTACCGTGCACTTGAGAATCCGCAGAATGTCGGCGCAGTAATCGGGAAGATTGATTTCACAGTCAACCGCTTCCTCGCACGAGCCCTCAAAAACTTTTTCAGCATTCGCAATACTGCTCTGATTATATTCCAAAGCCATAAAATCACCTTTTTCACTTAATCTCTTTACGAAAATATATGAGACGAAGCGGTGAAATATTACTTTAAAGTGCCGATTTTATTGACACAAACGCATTTTACGGGTATATTATATATGAAATATTTTTTACGGAGTTTGTTATGACAGATAAAAAATTCACCGTCAGCGGCATGAGCTGTGCCGCCTGCCAGGCGAATGTTGAAAAAGCCGTCGGCAGGCTTGACGGCGTTGAAAA
>JAZUFU010000066.1:0-13205 GCA_045640865.1 Acutalibacteraceae bacterium
GCTCGGCATTCCACAAAGCGGAAGAAGCTGAGGTCGATGCTGTTTGTGAAGAAGAACCTGCTGATGAAGCAGAAGAAACAATTGAAGCAGAAGAAACAGAAAACGAAGAATGTGTTTCCGCAGACGATGCTGACTCTGACGAAGAAAACTGATTAAAAAAACGGAGGGATAAGAATGCTTGACAGAATACTCGCTTTATACATGACAATAGTAACCGTACTCGGCTCATTACTCGGCATCGGCGCGTACAGCACCGATTACACAGTTTATACTGATGTTGTTTATTCAGACGCAAGCGAAAGAAATATCCTCGACATTTACATACCGCAGGCGGCTTATGACAGAGAAGAAAACGGATTTATTCTGTTCATTCACGGCGGCTCGTGGACATCGGGCAACAAGGAAGACAAGGCGGCAATGTGCATTGAAACCGCGGCAAAAGGATATATCGCCGCAACAATGAGCTACACTCTCCGCTCTGGTGAAGCGGCTGAAAGCTACAAGGTTGACACGGTTCTTGACGAAATAGGCCTCGCGATTCAGAAAATAAAAGATTTCGCCGCCGAAAAGGGCATAAAAATAACAAAGGCCGCTCTTTCGGGATATTCGGCAGGCGCGCACCTCTCTATGCTGTATGCGTATTCAAGAGCGGACGAAAGCCCCGTTGAGATTGCGTTCACAGCCAATAGAGTAGGACCCTCCGATTTCAGCACCGAGGCGTGGGGCAGCTCGGGTCCGTCGCTCGCGCGCTCCCTTGCGGGAAAGGAAATCTCCGCAAAGCTCAGCGAGGACGAGGTTGTGGCGTATGTCTCCCCTGCCGCCTATGTAACAAAGGACAGCGTTCCCTCACTTTTTGCTTACGGCGGACTTGATGTTATCGTTCCCGCAGGCAACAGGGAATCAATACTGAATGCCTTTGATAAAGCAGGCGCGGAATATGATTTTGTATTCTATCCT
This sequence comes from Acutalibacteraceae bacterium, assembly GCA_045640865.1. Classification (GTDB taxonomy): domain Bacteria; phylum Bacillota; class Clostridia; order Oscillospirales; family Acutalibacteraceae; genus CAG-488. Next base: position 958 of record JAZUFU010000066.1, read on the forward strand.
CTTAACGGACACGGTCTGAAGGTCAACCGCATCACTCCCGCGGCAAGGGAATACTCCAAAAAGCTCTTTGAATACTGCGAAAAATATTTTTGACGGTATAACAGAAAATCTTAAAGAACGCAGGTGCAGTAATGAACGAAGAAAGTAAAATAATGCAGGGTATTCTTTTCTGCCCCGCCGACCCCGAGCTGAAAGCGATGAAACTCAAGGCGCACAAGCTGAACATTGATTACAATAAACTGTATGAAGATGAAACCGAGAAGCGCAACGCAATTCTTGACGAAATTCTCGGCTCAAGGGGCGAGGGCGTTTTCATTCAGGGGCCGATAACATTCCATTACGGAACGCATACGCATATCGGAAACAGAGTTTTCATAAATTTCAATTTCACCGTTCAGGACGACGCTGAGGTAACAATCGGGGACGACTGCAATTTCGGCCCGAATGTTACGATTGTAACACCTGTTCACCCGATGCTCCCCGACGAGCGCAAGCAGATAAAGTGCGCCGACGGTCAGATAAGACGGCTCTGCTATGCAAAGCCCGTAAAAATCGGCAGCGACTGCTGGTTCGGCGCGAATGTTGTGGTATGCCCCGGTGTTACCGTCGGCGAGAACTGCGTTATCGGCGCGGGAAGTGTTGTAACAAGGGATATTCCGCCCAATTCATTCGCGGCAGGCAATCCGTGCAGGGTAATCCGTGAAATCACGGAAAAGGACAGCGTGAAATACAAGCCCGAAATTCTTGCCGACAACGAGCTTGTTTAACCAAGAATTTTTTTAATATAATCAGCCCTTTTTCATAATCCTTCGTATAAAAAGATGTAAGACAAAAACGCGGAGGTAACTATTATGAAAAAGAGATATATAAGCATTCTGCTCACCTTAATAGCTGTTACGGGCATGGTTATCGCGCTGACGCTCCCCGCAAGCGCGGCGGTACGCAGGGTTGTTGATTCTGACAGCCGTTATCTTCATCAGAAATGCGAAAAAGTAACGGTATTTGACACCAATTTACAGTACCTTGTTGAAGATTTATGCGACACTTTAAGCTATGCGGGCGACAGCTGCGTAGGAATTTCCGCTCCCGAAGTCGGCGTATCAAAGAGAGTGTGCGTTGTCAACATCGACGGTGAAAATCTTGAACTGATTAACCCCGTGCTTATCAGCAGCAAGGGCGAAAATTCAAGCATTGAAGGCTGCGTATCAATCCCCGGTGTTTATGTCAGCATTACAAGACCGACGGAAATCGAAATTCAGTATGCCGACAGATACGGCGTATCCCACACAATGCAGGCAAACGGCTTCCTCGCAAGAGTAATCATGCACGAAATGGATCACCTCGACGGTGTTGTAATCACCGATTATGAATAATAACAGAACTGGGGGCTGTCGCCTTAGGCACAGCCCCTGTTTTTATTTTTGGTGTGATTGAATAAGATTTGCATTTATGATATAATGTGCCTGAAATCAGATTTGCGGAGAAATCCGCGTCGGGAGGCGCATATTATGAATAAAAACCGTACAGCCGAATTTTTTGAGGCAATCGACGAGCCGTACGCGGCAGGGCTTTTTGAAGAACCAGAAAAGGGGTATTTCTACCGTCATTGCCGAGCTTACGCGAAATGGTTTGACATGGCAGAGCCTCCCGAATATAAAAAAGGTGAGCGGCTTTATCCCGACGGCGCAAGGTGGTTTGAGAGAAATTACCACCCCCGCGCGGTCAGACCGATATATGCCGCAACATACGAATGGGACAGAGAAAAACTTGAAGCAAAGTGCACAGAGAACGGCAACAGAGAAGCCTTTGAGCAAATGGCGGCTTTCAGAGAGATAAGCCACAACCCTTACGGCTGGACTCACGGCTCGCCTAATTATTCGCGCATAGTCAGAGAGGGACTCGATTCATACCTTGAGCGCGTCCTCAAAATAAACGCCGACACGCCCGAAAAGGAAGAATTCCGCGACGGACTTACGCTGCTTTTAAACTCGATGAAAGCCTTTGCAAAAAGGTGCGTGGATTATCTCATTTCTGTCAATGCGGATGGCGAGCTTATTGACGCTCTTAAAAAAGTTCCGTTCTCCCCTGCCGAAAGCTACTATGAGGGGCTTGTCAGCTGGAACACAGTATTTTATTTTGACGGCTGTGATAATCTCGGCTGCCTTGACCTCGGACTTGCCCACCTTTACAACGGCGAGGATTTGACAGATGTTATCGGCGAGCTTTTCGACAATATTGACGCTGTGGATATGTGGTCGTGTGCGATAGGTGCGGAATATAACGAAATTACCCGACAGGCTCTCAGAGCTATACGGGGCAGAAGACGCCCTCTGCTCGAGCTTCGTGTATCGGAAAATATGCCCGAAGATATATGGCTTCTCGCCGCGGAGGATATTGCCTGCGGAAGTCAGAACCCCGCGTTTTATAACGAAAAAGGCATACACGACATGCTTCACACACGCTTTCCGCAGATAAGCGACGACGAGCTTCTTCGATTCTGCGGTGGCGGCTGCACAGAAACGAACCTTGAGGGAATTTCCCACGCAGGCGGCACAGATAAGGATGTTAACCTGCTAAAGGCATTTGAGGGATATCTTTACTCTTCGCTCGCTGAAAAAGAGAGCTTTGAGGAATTTTTTGAAGGCGCGTGCCGCAAGGCGGAAGATGTTACGGAAGAAACGATTGATTTCACCGAAGATGTTTACCGCTACCGCGCGAAATATCTGCCGCACCCGATGCGTACCCTTTTGTGGGACGACTGCATTGACAGAGCACTTGATTACAACGCGGGCGGCGCACGCTACAACTGGACGATGAATTCAGAAAGCGGACTTATAAATGTAATCGACTGCCTTGCCGCGGTCAAGGAGATTTATTACGACAAAAAGCTTTATTCGGCGAAGGATTTCCTTTCGCTTCTGAAAGCGGAGGACGAGACGCTTTTTGCTCAGTTTAAGATCTGCCCGTGCTTCGGCACGGATAACGCCGAAACCGACGAAATGGGCGCGGAATTTGCGCGGCGTGTGTTCTCGGTTTACAGAAACAAAAAGCCGACGCTCGAATTCCTTGACGGCTTCACGCTGACCGAGCATCAGTTTTCGCGATATGAGGACTGCGGAAAACACGTCGGAGCCACTCCCGACGGACGAAAGGCAGGTCAGCCGACCTGCGATTCAGTTGCGGCTCTGCGCGGAAAAGCCGTGAAAGGCCCGACCGCCATGCTCTGCTCCGCTTCAAAGCTGCCCCAGCACCTTGTTGACGGCATATCGGTTTTAAATCTCACCCTTTCAAAGACCATGTGCAAAAATTCAGCTCTCATCAGAGCGATGATTACGGGATATTTCAACATGGGCGGCATTCAGGCTCAGGTTACCGCAACCTCAGCCGAGGAGCTGAAAGACGCGCTCGCTCACCCCGAGCGGCACGGGGATTTAATCGTGCGTGTGGGCGGCTACTCGGAGTATTTCACGCGGCTTTCGCCCGCGCTCAGGCAGGCCGTTGTTGAGCGCAACATTCACGAGGAGGGGGAAAATTTATTTAAAAATTATAGCCCTTTTTAAAATTCATTCGTATAAAGAAATGTAAGACAAAAACGGAGGTAACAGAAATGAAAAACGATAAAATTGAAATCAACGACGCAGAGCTTGAAGCAGTAACAGGCGGCACAGAGCCGGGCGAATGGAGCATACCCGAGAACGGACTGCCGAGACCCGACAGATACCCAAAAACTGAAACCGACATTCCCGGATGGACCAGACCCACCGAGGATAATGAATTTGGACTTGACATTCAGGAGCCCGGCACATATGAATTGCACGGTGTTACTTACGGAGGATAAAACCATGACAGATAAAAATATTAAACTCAATGACGAAGAACTTGAAAATGTAACAGGCGGCAGTATTCCTCCCCTGCTCCCTCCCACTGAGCTTGCGCCGAGCAGCTACAGCTCACATTCCGATAATTCTTTCATCCCCTCTGAACCGACAGACGCGGGAAAATACGTTATTCAGATTGCTATTGACGAAGGAGAAAACTACAATGGATAAAAATGAAATCAAAGAAAAAGAACTTGAAGAAATCAGCGGAGGATTCATACCTCCCCTTCCCCTGTCAGCGGAAGCCCCGAAAGGCGTAATGCCTGTGATTTTCGCTTCTGAGATGGATAAGGAAGAGCTTGTATTATCAAAGAACGACAACACAGACAATATAAACGGATAATCTGACGCCCTCATAATTAAGGCCCATAAACGGCTTGATTGTGAGGGCGTTTTGCTTATGCTTTTTTGCATATTAAACAATTGAACAGAAACTGCAAATATGATATAATATGCTTACAAAGTGAATTTAAGGAGGAACAGACATGAATTCTTTTTGCGAAAGCAGCTGCTGTTCGGAATGCGGCAGGCTGAGCGACTGCGGCGGATGCGAGAAAACTGACGGCAGACCGTTCGGCGGTGAATGTATTGCCGCGAACTGCGTCAGGGCAGGCGGAAAAGCCGCCTTTGAAGAACTTAAAAATCAGTTGATTGACGAAATAAACGCCCTTGAAATTGACGGGCTGAGTGTTGACAACCTTAATCTGCTCAACGGATTTTATGTCAACCTTGAATATCCGCTCGCAAACGGAACAAAAGCGAAATTTCTCGAGGATAATAAGGTTTACCTCGGAAATCAGATTGAGCGTTCAGGCTGTGAACGCTGTTACGGCGTTGTCGCCGACGAAACAATGATTATCGTATGCGAGTACGGCTGCATGGGCGAAAATCCCGTACTGCTTCGCTACATAAAGAGATAAACCCAGTAAGGAGAGTTATTATGGAAAATAAAATTTTACGCTGCGGCATTATCGGCTGCGGACGCGGTGCGGCTGTTGCGGCGTGCGGATTCGGCAACAGTAAGTGCAAAATTTTTGCGGCGTGCGACCACAATGAAAAAGTCCTCGCGCACTGCAAGGAATATTTTGAGTCAATGAACGCTGACGATGTGATATATCTCAGCGACTATGACGAGATGCTCAGAATGGACATTGACGCGGTAATTGTCGCGACGGAGGCGGTTTATCACGTGCCGATAGTCAAAAAGGCGTTTGAGGCAGGCAAGCACGTTCTGTGCGAAATTCCGTCGATTACAAATGTTGAGGAAGCGGCAGAGCTCAGAAAAATTGTATCGGAGCACCCCGATTTAATCTACATGGCGGCGGAAAACTGCTGTTACTGGGCGTTTATCGAAACATGGAAGAAAATGCGTGAAAAAGGTGAGTTCGGCGATGTTGTATTTGCCGAGGCAGAGTATCTCCACGCCATAAATCCCGAGGAATTTGCGCCCGACAACTACCCCGAGGGGCATTGGCGCACATATATTTCCGCAATAAAATACTGCACCCACGAATTGGGGCCGCTTCTTTACATTATGGACGACCGCTGTGTCAGCGTATCGTGCATGACGGCGGACATAGAGTATAACCCGTATTTCCCGAAGAAAAATTCGACAGCGATGGCGATTTTCAAGACGGAAAAAGGCGCGGTGATAAGGCTTCTTGTCAGCTTCGGCGCATACACAAGCTACGACCACAACTACCGTCTGTGCGGCACGCGCGGCTCGATTGAAACGGACAGGCGCACAATCGTTGACAACGCTCACAGCTTCGCGAACCTCGCAAGCATACCGGGTACATTCTCGCAGAAAATTGAGATTCCCGTGGCGGCGGCGTATCTTGACGAATACGGCAACACCAGCGCGTTCGGCCACGGCGGCGGAGACTCCCGTATGTTCGCGGAGTTTGTTGATTGTGTACTCGAAAACAAAAAGCCCGTCCTCGATGTGAATTTTGCAATCAGAATGTCCCTGCCCGGAATTATCGCAAGCCAGTCGGCTGAGCAGGGCGGCGTAAATCTTGAGATACCGAATATCTGAGATTGATTTAAATTCTCAAAGCAAAAGGCGTTTTTGGGGTGTGCAGTTGCGGGTGTTATTCACGAATGACACGCGAGAAAAATTATTACAAAATCTCCGCATTGAGCACGCAATTATAATAATTCAACCGTGATATTCCGAATATAAAAACGGGCGATTCGTGAATCGCCCCTACTGACAAAGATTGAAAATTTATGTAAAACCGACCAACGGGACGCCCGGAGGTCGTCCCCTACAAGCTCGATTTGAGCCGTGCGGGTGTAGGGGTTGGCGTCCTCGACAACCCGTCAAATTATCATTTGTTTTGAGACGGGCGATTGATAATCGCCCCTACCGATGAAGACGGTAAATTGTGTGCATACATTGAAAAAAATCATCACAAATTTCACGCATCGTCCACACAATTACAAGTTTTCAGCCGAGGCAGCCCGAATATAAAACGCGGGAGCGCAATGCGCTCCCCTACTCGCAAAGACGGCAGATTTTGCGGATTTTGAGAACGGATGTGCCCCTCATCTACGGTGGTATCAATGAGGTGGTACAGATAGATTCAGCAGGTGATACAATGAACACAGCACATTTTCATCTCCCCGGTTTATTTGAATTTTACGATTTTTACAGGGCTTTTCTGCCGCTTTTTCATGAGCACAGGGAGTATTTTTACGACTGGGCGGATATTGCGTCGATTTACGGCGCGCCCGCCGACTGTATATGGGGCGGCGGCCGCTTCGGCGCGGAGGACGACAACGCAAAAGAAGTTTTCGCTCTCATGAACGAATACAATATCTCCGCGCTGCTGACTTTCAGCAACTCGCTTCTCCGTAAAGAACATCTTGCCGACAAAAAGTGTAACAGGCTCTGTGAGCTTTTCGAAAAAAGCAAGGCGCAGAGCGGAATTATCGTTCATTCGGATTTACTGCTCGACTACATAAAAACGAATTACCCCGAGTTTTATTTTGTCTCCTCAACAACAAAGGTGCTGACGGATTTTGATGATTTTCACGCCGAAATTGACCGAGAGGATTTCCGTTTCGTTGTGCCCGATTTTCGGCTCAACAGGCAAATTGATAAACTGAACACGCTGACTCAGAGCGAAAAGGACAAGGTTGAATTCCTGTGCAACGAGTGCTGTTATATCGGCTGTAAAAGCAGGCGGCTTTGCTATGAAAATGTCAGCCGACGGATTCTCGGCGAGAGCTGTGATGAGTTCAGCTGCACTGCTCCCGACGGCGGCAGAGGTTATCTTTTTTCGGCGGCGATGGAAAATCCCGCTTTTATCGGTGTAAATGATATTGAAAAAACTTATCTTCCGCAGGGATTTTCTAACTTCAAAATTGAGGGGCGCGGGCTCGGCACAGCGGTAAATCTGGAATTTCTGCTTTATTACATGACAAAGCCCGAGCATCAGCTTGAGGTCAGAGAAAAAATCTATCTTGACAGCATGCTCGATTTATTCTGAAAAACTGATTTGCGAGGTGCGCCATGAGCATTAAAAACAGAGGAATATGGACTTGGGGACATGTGATATACGATTACCGCGCGTTCTTTAAAAACATGGCGCGGCTCGGCTTCAACCGCATTGTGATATGGAACGACATTCGTCCGCTCAACGCCAAAGCCGTGCTCGACGAAGCGCACCGCAACGGCATAAAGCTGATATGGGGATTTTCGTGGGGCTGGATGGACAAATGCGGCGAAAATGTCAGAAATATCGGTGAAAAAAGGCTGAATGCTCTGCAAGCGGAAATCCTCGCGGAATTTGAAAATTATAGAGATATCTGCGCTGACGGGATTTATTTTCAGTCGTTCACCGAAACGGACAGCGAAAGCATAAACGGCGTGAGCATCGCCGAGGCCGCCGTCGGACTTGTGAACAGCACGGCTGACACTATTTTTAAAAATATGCCCGATATTGAGCTTGAATTCGGACTTCACGCGACCTCCGTTAAAAACAACCTTGACATTATCGCAAAGACCGACAAAAGAATCCGCATTGTGTGGGAGGACTGCGGCGCGTTTCCGTTTGACTATGACGCTCACAACATTGACGGCTTCAGAGAAACCTGCGATTTTGTTAAGAAAATTCTTTTTCTGCGCGGTGAAAATGAAAAATGCGGCTTCGTGCTCAAGGGCATGACAAAGCTCGACTGGAGCAGGTTCCAATATCACACCAAGCCTTATGAAATCGGCACGGCTGACGCTTATTTCATCGCCGCGAGGGCAAAAGAAAAAGAGTCGCTGTGGGAATATGTTACAGACGGCTGGGAGAAAAACGGAAAATACGCAAGGCAGATGATAAATCTGATTTCACAAAACAGCCTTGCCACCGCCGACGGGCTCATTGAGGACGGAATGTTTGAGTATGAAATCAAGCGACCGCCCGTAATGTTTTCGCAGATGACGGAATAAAATTTTTATTTTTCCTTTTTCAGCTTGACAAACGCACAATAAAGCGTTAATATATCTATGCAAATTTAATAAATCTCTTGGTAGAGGTTGCGGTGTTCATCAGTAACAGAAGAGTCAAAGGCTATTGTCGCCTGCGAAAGGGAACATCGCCGAAGCTTCGGCAAGGTTGCCAGCCTGCCGCTGCTGGGTGCATACAGAATATGTATGCAACTGTCACATAGTATTTGTGGAGTGCTATCGTTTATTTTTATTTTCGTGAGCTTTCCACAGGCTCACGACTTTTTATTTTCAGGAGGAGTTTTAAAATGAGTAAAACAAAGAAAATCATCCTTGCGGTTGTAGCGGTGCTTATTGTCGCGCTGCTCGTTTTCGCAAAGGTATCAAACGGTTCAATGGCAACCGAGGCGTGCGTTGACTGCGCGGGCGCGGGAATTGTTGACGGCGCTGCCTGCGAAACCTGCGGCGGCGAAGGAATGGTAAGAGCTTCATGGTGGGCTCTCGTTCCCCCCGTTATCGCGATAGGTCTTGCGCTTATCACAAAAGAGGTCTATAGTTCTCTTTTCATCGGCATTCTTTCGGGCGCGATTCTCGGCTCGGATTTCTCATTCACCAAAACAATGGATATTCTCACAAACGACGGTCTGATTTCAGCCGTTTCGGGCACAGCGGGCATATTCATTTTCCTTGTTGTGCTCGGCACGATTGTTGCCCTTGTCAATAAGGCGGGCGGCTCTGCGGCATTCGGCGAATGGGCAAGAACGAACATTAAGTCAAGAACAGGCGCAATGCTCGCGACCTTCGTTTTAGGCGTACTTATTTTCATCGACGACTATTTCAACTGCCTCACGGTCGGCTCAGTTATGCGCCCCGTTACCGACGCTCACAAGGTTTCAAGAGCAAAGCTCTCTTACCTCATTGACGCTACGGCGGCTCCCGTGTGCATGATAGCTCCCATTTCCTCTTGGGCGGCGGCGGTTGCTTCATACGCTGAGGAAGGTCAGGGACTTTCACTTTTCATCAAGGCTATCCCCTACAACTTCTACTCAATTCTCACATTCGTTTTCATTATCAGCATCAGCCTCATGAAATTTGACTACGGCACAATGAGAATTCACGAAATCAACGCGAAGAAGAACGGCGACCTTTACACAAGCGGTGAAAAAGCAGAGGCTGTTGAAGAGGAACATTCCTCAAACGGCAAGGTTATCGACCTTGTTCTTCCGATTATCATTCTCATTATCGTCTGCGTTTTCGCCCTTGTTTATAACGGCGGAATCCTCGACGGCGAGAGCTTCGTAAACGCATTCTCAAACACTGACGCTACTGTCGGTCTTCCCTGGGGCAGCATAATCGCTCTTGTTTTCACAATTGCTTACCTCAGCATAAGAAAGCTTGTTACAGTTAAAGAAGCTCTCGAGTGCATCCCCAAGGGCTTTATCGCAATGGTTCCCGCGATTCTCATTCTCACATTCGCGACAGCTCTTAAAAACATGACAGGCGTTCTCGGCGCGAAGCCCTTTGTTGCGGCGGCAATGAGCGGCGTTGCAGGTGAATTCGCGATGTTCCTGCCTGCAATCATCTTCCTTGTAGCCTGCGGAATTTCTTTCGCAACAGGCACATCATGGGGCACATTCGGCATCCTTATTCCCATTGTTATCGCAATATTCCCCTCAGGCACAATTCAGACAATCGGCATGTCAGCCTGCCTGGCGGGTTCTGTTTGCGGCGACCACTGCTCACCCATTTCGGACACAACCATCATGTCCTCCGCAGGCGGTCAGTGCAACCACATCAACCACGTTTCAACTCAGCTTCCCTACGCGCTTTCGGTTGCGGCGATTTCGTTCGTAATGTATCTCATTTCGGGCTTCGTTCAGAACTGGGCGATTGTTCTTCCCGTCGGCGCGGTGCTTACAGTTCTCTTCCTTTTCGTAATGAAGAAAGCCATGATAAGCAAGTACGGCAGGGAAAACGTGTGATTCCCTAAAATAAATATCATAAGGGAGCGTGTTGATGCGCTCCCTTTTTTATATTCGGGGCAACACGGCTATGATTTTTAATCTGTGTGAACGATGCGAAAAATTTGTCTTATTCGTTATCACGGTATGTGTTCTATTTGAATTTTGCCGTAAATTCACGGGTTGTCGGGGACGCCAACCCCTACAACCGCACGACTCAATCTGAGATTGTAGGGGACGACGTCCTCGGCGTCCCGAATAAAAATGTTCAAAAGCGGAGCTTCTTTCAATTCTCCACTATTCACTATTACATCTTACTTTAAGAAACCCCCACCGTCAAAATCAGAGATTTTGCCACCTCCCCCGAGGGAGGCTAAAAGGCGCCCCTTTGGGGAGCTGTCAGCAAAGCTGACTGAGGGGGTAATCGAGCAAAAGCGAAAAACGGGCGATTGATAATCGCCCGAATTTGAACATACCAATGAAAACGGAAGACTGTTCGATTTCTGTATAAATTTCTTGACATTTGCCTTTTTCAATCCTATAATTCTTATAACAAATTCAAGGAGGGTTATTATGAAAAAATTTATTTCAGCTTTAATGGCGGTCATTTTCGTTCTCTCGTCGTTCACGCTCAATGCTTACGCTTTAGGCAAAAAGAACGAGCTTCCCGACGGATGGAAAGAAATGGTGCTCAAAAACTACAACGAGTTTATCTCCGAGGTTGACGGCGACCCCGACAAAATCCCGATGATTGTCTCCACCGACCAGCACGGCGCAATCAAGGCGAACAGCGAGGTCTATAAATACATAAACGAAATCACCGACTGGTCAAAGATTTCCAAAATTCTTAACCTCGGCGACACGGTTGAGCCGATTTTTAACCCGTTCCAGCTCATCGCTTACAGAAAAGCGACAAGATGCCTGCCGAGCGAAAAGAGAATTGAGGTTATCGGCAATCACGACAGATTTTTTGTTCCGTTCGGAACGCTTGTAGATATGATTTTCTTCCCCACGCCCAACGCCGAGCGTTCAAAGGGCAGGGACACATTCGTTGTAAAGGACGAGCAGTTCAACATCCGCTACCTTGCGGTTGACACAAAGCATTTCCCGTGGAACTACACCGACGGCGACCTTTCACCGTCGCAGGCTGACTTCATCATCAGCGAGCTTTCCAAAGACGACGACAGCGACATCGTTATGGTTTCGCATCAGTATATTTTCAGAGACGAGATGATAAGACGCGACGGCTCGACCTTCACGGGCTCTGAGTATTTCATCGGCGGCCCAGACAAGGACGCTGATGTTAAACAGTCATTTATTGATATGCTTTCCGCGCGCAAAAGCAAAACCGCGGGCGTGCTTATCGACAGCCGCGGCAAGGAGCATCCTTATGATTTCTCGTCCTGCAAGAGCGAGCTTCTCATGACGCTTCACGGTCATCATCACACAGAGGGCTATGAGACAAAGGACGGCATTACAGAGTTCCTTTTCCAGAGCTTCACAAAGGACAACGCCGACAACACCGAGCCTTTCTGCTTCTACTTTGCCTATATCGACAGAAAGACAAACACATTCAAGTGCTGGAAGAATTTCGCAGGCTATGATGCGTGGGAAATTGAAATAGCATAAAGCATTACACACAAATTTGCAGTAAAATTAAGCCCTCCTTGTGCAAAGGAGGGCTGTTTTTCTCGGGGTTAAATCCCGAGAAACGGGCGAATCGCCCTATCGACGAGGATTAGAAAACTGAAAAACGGCAGGGGCAAGCCCCTGCCCTACAAGCATAAATTAAACATACATTTTGTAGTACCTTGTAACAGTTAAAAGTTTATAAAAAGGCGCAAGTATGATTTTGTCAGGCAAGGCTGACGACGCCGATGGGCTGACGCCCTTCAAGGAGGAAAACGCAGCATGGCGAAATCAGACGATGTGTATTTTTTAAAGTTTTAGCTGTTACAAGGTAGT
>JAZUFU010000067.1:0-18478 GCA_045640865.1 Acutalibacteraceae bacterium
CTTTGTAACTTCTTCGATAAGCTCTTCGTCAGTGTATTTGTCAAGCTCAGCGCCGACAATAGCCTGTTCAGCGTCGTCAATAATGCCTAAATCCTTACCGATTGCAACTGCTGTATCCTTGTGGTCGCCTGTAATCATAACAGGACGGATACCTGCAAGACGGCATTCCTTGATTGCCTCGTAAACCTCAGGTCTGCACGGGTCAATCATGCCTGTAAGACCGATGAAGATAAGGTCTTTTTCAAGGTCTTCGGGCTCAAAATCTTCGGGCTTTTCGTTGTGAATTCTGAATGCAGCGCAGAGAACACGGAGAGCTCTGTCAGCGAATTCTTTGTTTGTCTTATTGATTTCGGCAATAAGCTCTGCGGTCATGGGAATAACCTGACCGTCCTTGAGGTAGCCCGTGCACTTTGAAAGCATAACGTCGCAGGCACCCTTTGTATATTGAATGAACTTGCCCTCAACCTCGTGAACAGTTGACATCATCTTTCTGCCTGAGTCAAACGGAGCTTCGCCGATTCTGGGGCTGATATTTTCAAGCTCATACTTCGGGAAGCCGAGCTTATTAGCATAGTTTACAAGAGCACATTCTGTGGGCTCGCCTGTTGAAGTGTCTTCACCGGGTTTGATTTCAGCGTCGTTACAAAGAGCCATAGCGCGCGCAAGCAGCTCTTTATCGTCGGTGAATTCGTCAACAACAGTCATCTTGTTCTGAGTAAGAGTACCTGTCTTATCGGAGCAGATTATCTGAGTACAGCCGAGAGTTTCAACAGCTGTGAGCTTTCTGATAAGAGCCTGTCTCTTTGACATGGCGGTAACGCCGATTGAAAGGATAATTGTAACAACAGCGGGAAGACCCTCGGGGATAGCCGCAACAGCAAGGGCGATAGCTGAAATGAATGTTGCGAGCGAAACTTCGCCGAGAAGAGCACCCGAAAATGCTTTATCTGAAAGAACGAGTGATTCAACAAGACCAACAGCGAAAACGAGAATGCAGATGCCGATAACAAGCTTTGTAAGGAATTTTGAAAGCTCAGCCATCTTCTTCTGAAGCGGAGTTTCTTCCTTTTCCGCCTGTGAAAGAGCGTCGGCGATTTTACCCATCTCCGTGTCCATGCCTACGCCTGTAACAACAGCCTTGCCTCGGCCATATACAACAGTTGAACCGCTGTAAAGCATATTCTTTCTGTCGCCGAGAGCAACCTCGCCCGACTCATCATTGCACATAAGCACGTCGATAATCTTGCTTACGGGAACGGATTCGCCTGTGAGCGCGGCTTCCTCAACCTTGATTGAGTGGGATTCGAGAATTCGGCAGTCAGCGGGAACAGCGTCGCCTGCTTCGAGAACAACAACATCGCCTACAACGATGTCTTCGCTCTTGATAACAGCGATTTCGCCGTCGCGGAGAACTTTAGATGTGGCGGCTGTCATCTGCATAAGAGCTTCCATAGCCGCTTCGGATTTACTTTCCTGAACAAGGCTCATGATTGTGTTGATAATAACAACAACAAGGATAACAAGAACGTCTGCAAAGTCCTTGAGTGTGGGAACGCCCTTTGCCTCGATAACGGCAACGGCGGCCTGAATAGCGGCGGCAACAAGGAGCATGATAATCATCGGGTCAGCAAGAGAACTGATGAACTTTTTGAAAAGGCTGTCCTTTTCAGCTTCTTTGAGCTTGTTTTTGCCGTTCTGAGCGAGTCTTTTTTCTGCTTCTGCGGAGGTAAGACCGTTCTCAGTTGAATTAAGCTCAGCAATAACGCTCTGAGCTTCTTCAAGATAATGCTTCATTAACATCACTCTTTCTTAAAATTTTGCAATTAAAAAAACCTCCAACATAGCAAGAAGCTATGTTAAAGGTCTTGCTAACATAAAAAATATGCACCGTCAGCCAGCCGAAAAATCGACGGTTGTTGACAAAACGGATTTAAAGCTACTCCCCTCTAACGAGGTAATATGTAATTGCCTAATTATTTTATAATAAATGATGTATTTTGTCAACAGTTTTTGAAAAATAAGCAGGAATATAATTGTTTTACAATTATGAAGCGGGCGATTGATAATCGCCCCTACCGCAGAGTGTGGGAATTTGTACGAAAAAGCGGGAGCGCAATGCGCTCCCCTACAAGCAAAATGTGAAAATTATGCACAAATCATGTAGGGGCGAACTGCGTTCGCCAGCGAAATTACGGCAAATCTCCGATAGAAAACATACCGTGATAAAAAACATTACAAAACTTCCGCATCGAGCACACAATTATTAAAATAAAGCCGTGTTACCCCGAATATAAAAAGGAGCTGCCAATCTGACAGCTCCTTAAATTATAACCGATTATTTATAGAGAGGACCGTAGTTATCGCAGGCACGGTAATCCTGACCCTCTTTATCCATACCAAATGCGTTCCAGCATGCGGGACGGAAAATCTTCTCCTCGGGAACATTGTGGAGAGATACGGGGATTCTGAGCATTGAGCACATTGTGATGAGGTCAGCACCGATATGACCGTATGTTGATGCGCCGTGGTTTGCGCCCCAGTTGTTCATGAGGTCATAAGCTGATTTGAATGCGCCTTCGCCTGTAAGTCTGGGAGCAAACCATGTGCAGGGCCATGTGTAGTCAGTTCTCTTCCAGAGTGTATCTGTAACTTCATCGGGAAGTGCTACATAGTAACCTTCGCAGATCTGAATTGTGGGGCCGAGGCCTTTAACCCAGTTGATACGAATCATTGTTGCGGGCATTTCGCCTCTTGTTACGAAGCGTGATGAATATCCGCCGCCTCTGAAGTAGCCGTTGTCAGCTGCACACCATTCGGTAGCCTTGAGCATCTTTTCAACGTCTTCTACTGTAACGTCATACCATTTCTTCATGCAGGGCTTGCCGTCTTCGTCTCTGAGCTCGCCGCAGGCATCAAGGCAGGATGCACCTGAGTTGATGAGGTGGATAATTCCGCCTGCTTCTTTAGCTTTGCCTTCAAGCTCATAGCCTGTAACTCTCTTAACTGATTCTGTGCTCCAGTGAGTACGAACATCAGAGAACATTGAGGGCTGATTTGAAATGAGCTTCTGGAAGAGCATTGAAATGCCGTTGAGAACGTCGTTTTCTGTTGCAAGGATGTACGGCTCTCTTACGCCGTTCCAGTCGAATGATGTGTTGAGAAGAGCCTCAGCAAAGTCAGCATTCGGCCAATGGTCAGTCCACTGACGCTGACCCTGGAAACCTGCCGCGATTGCGTTATGACCGACAGCTTCTTCTTCTCTACCTTCGGGAAGATTCTTGTTGCCGTTCATGAGGTCTTTGATGATAACCATCATCTTAACTGTGAATTCCCAGTCTTTTTCTTTCTGCTCGTCTGACTTTCTTACAAAATCGGGGTTCTTGTCAAAGCCTTCGGGGCAATGCTCTTTAGTCCATTTGTATGCTTTCTGGAATTCAGCTTCGTCATAGATGCCTTCTTCCATTCTTCTGAGGATTTCAACCTCATCAACGGACTCAACTCTCATGCCGAGATATTCTTCGATGAACTCGGGAATGATTGAAGAACCTGCAATACCCATGCAGATAGAGCCGATCTGAAGATATGACTTGCCTCTCATTGTTGCAACAGCAACAGCTGCCTTTGCAAATCTGAGGAGCTTTTCTTTAACGTCGCAGGGAATGGAAGTGTCGTCAGCTTCCTGAACTTCTTTGCCGTAGATGCCGAATGCGGGAAGTCCCTTCTGAGCATGAGCGGCAAGAACTGATGCAAGATAAACAGCACCGGGTCTCTCTGTTGCGTTGAAGCCCCATACGCCCTTGATTGTGCTGGGATCCATGTCCATTGTCTCTGAACCGTAGCACCAGCAGGGAGTTACTGAAAGAGTAATGTCAACGCCCTCTTTTTTGAACTGAGCTGCGCTGGCTGCCGCCTCAGCAACACGACCGATTGAGGTGTCTGAAATAACAACCTTAACGGGTTCGCCGTTTGAATATTTGAGATTTTCGGTGAAAAGCTTCGCAGCGGCTTTCGCCATGCCCATTGTCTGATCCTCAAGGGACTGTCTTACGCCGAGAGGACCGCGTCTTGCGTCGATAATGGGACGGATGCCGATTACGGGATAATCGCCGATGAATCTATTTTCTGCCATTTTAATCTACCTCCAAAAATTAAAATTGAGTATAAAAATTATAACACCTTGTGTTAAATTTTGCAATAGCCTTTTTTCATAATGTTTTACTGTACCGATGTGGTTTCCTGCTTGTTATCATAGAGCTTGAGGAAATCGCCGAACATATTTGTATAGTACGCCTTGATTTTGTCGTAAGAAAGGTTGCCTGAGCCGTGAACAGCCGCCAAATCCTGCGAATACTCAGAAAACGGGATAATTCTTACATTTGACTTACCGTATTCATAATGCGTAACGGTCGGAATAAACTCAACGCTGCTGATTGAAACGGACTTTGTATCATAATTCTTTTCAACCATGACCTGCGCGAGACCGCCGAGGGTGTTTTCAAAGTTCGCCTGCGTTGAGATAAGATTGCCGAGCGACCAGATAACGAGCGTCTTGTTGCCGTCGGCTCTTGTGATGTATTCAATCGGCTGAAGAACGTGAGGGCCTGTGCCGATTATGATGTCCGCGCCGTAATCAGCGAGCTTCTGAGCGATTTTGCGCTGAGACTCGTCGGGAGTTGTTATGTCCTCGTTCATCCAGTGCATCGAAACACAGCATATATCGGACGCCGCCTTGTTGACCTTTATCATCTTTTCCATTGTCTGATAAAGCTCCTCTTCGCTGTGGCGGGTGTCGGTGAGATAAACAAGTCCCAAATCAGAATCCTCGGGAACAATAAGTCCGTTGAGATACTGAGTGAAACCGCAGAACGAGAACTTAATATCGTTTCTCTCCATAACCTGCGGAACAAACATTTCGTCCCATGTCTTATAAAGACCTGTGAGGATTATGTCTTGCTTAGAATGGAACAGGTCATAGTCCTCCAACGCGCCCGAAAGGAACTTATCCATAATATGATTTGTGGATTGATTATATACATCAAATCCGAGTTTTATCATTTCATCGAGCAGCTCGGGCGGAGAGTTGAAAAGCGGATATGACGACGGCTCCTGAGACGGAACAATCGCAACCTCCTGGTTCAAGAAAGCGATGTCTGCGCTTTTGACAGTCTCGGCAATTTTCTGATACGGCGCGCTGAAATCATAGCGTCCGTTGGTTGAACGCTGTTTCGCTTGCTCTAAAATGGCAAGATGAATCAGATTGTCGCCCGCACAGAGAAGCTGTGCGGAGGTTTTGCCTGTCTTTTCCGTTACGGTGTGTTTGGCTTTTTCCTTTGCTTCTGCCGCGGCTTTTTCGGCTTTTCTTGTTTTAAGAGTATTGACACAGCCGATAACAAGGACAACACAAAGCAAAAGTGTTAAAGCGCGTTTAAGATTTTTTACAAATGAACCCTGCTTTTTTTCTTTGTTTCCCATTTATTTCACCTCATATGATTTTATTGTCAATTGCATATTCAATAAATTCCGCAAAAAGTGAATTGGACCACGCGAACCATTCCCTTGAAAATTCTTCGGGATTATCCGCATTGAAGCCCTCGTGCATAAAGCCCGTGCCCGCGTCGGTGGAACTGAGAATTTCAATCATTTCTCTTATCTCATCGGGGTTGTCAGATGTAAGCCCCTGCATTGAAAGGGCGATATGCCATATATATCTGTCGGGAGTGTGCGGACTGCCGACTCCCCTGCCGAATTTGCCTTCGTAATAATACGGGTTATCTTCACTCAAAATGAATCTGCGAGTTCTGAGATACATTTCATCATTTTTATCGCAGTAGCCGAGATAAGGCAGAGACAGCAGGCTCGGAACATTAGCGTCGTCAAAAAGGCGTCTGTTGCCCATGCCGTCAGTTTCGCAGGCATAAATTTTGCCGTATTTCGGGTGGTCATAAACTGCGTAGGCTTCAATTCCGTGCTGAATTTCCTCTCTGAGAGCTTCACATTCAGATATAAAAGACTCCTCATATGCATAATATGTAGAGAAGATTTCGATTATATAGCCTATTGCGACAACAGCAAACATATTTGACGGAACAAGATAGCCATAAACGCAGGAGTCATCGCTCGGACGGAAGCCCGACCATGTCATACCCGTGTAGCTGACAGGCATACCCATGCCCTCATTGTGGAGCGTATCGCCCCAGCTGCATCCGTATCGGGTGAATCTGTAAGGTGATTTTTCAAAATGATGCTGTTCCGTTTTCCATACAGAAATAATTGTTTTGGCAGCCTTTACAAAGTCGGCGTCAAAAACAGAAGCATCGCCCGTGGCTTTCCAGTATTTATAAATGAGCCTCATGGGATAGCACAGAGAGTCAATTTCATACTTTCTCTCAAACACCCACGGGTCATTTCTCGGAATATCCTTGATATGTCCCTTGGAGTTCGGCTCCTCATTGAAAGCGTTTGCGTACGGGTCAATCAAAATGTACTTCATCTGCGTTCTGATAACATCGGCGATAATCTTTTTCACTTCGTCATCAGTTTCTGCAAGCGGAATATAGTGAGACACCTGCGCCGTTGAATCGCGAAGCCACATCGCGGGAATATCACCCGTCAGCACAAAAAGAGAGCCGTCCGCAGTTTCTTTGAGCGTGGTTTCAAGCGTGTTGGGATAGCAGTTACGATAAAGCTCAGCGACCTTCGGATAGTCCTTGAGTTTTTCGCAATAGCTGTCTATTCTTTGATAAATTGAATCAGGAATTCTGATAAAATCACCCCCGTGGGTATATTCTATAATATTCTGACGAATTTTGCAATAAAAAGGAGCGATTTGGTTGAAAAAAGTATTATGTTCTTTCATTGTGATAGTGCTTTCGCTCGTTTTATCGTGCTGTACAACCGAAAACACGCAAAAAGAAACAGCAAACGCCGAGCCGCTGACGGACGGAACGCCTACATATTACGAAAATGAAAAGGATATGAACGGTAAACTGCTCCACTCAACTCGATACACAAAGGACGGCAGAATTGTTGAGGAATACGAATATTCCTATACATACGACATAAACGGAAAGCTGACAACAATAAGAAAAACCGATTTGAACTCTGGCAACTACCTTGAAACATATTTTGACAGATTCAAAACCGAAATCGGCGAAACGGTTTTCAACTCCGACGGGCAAATTAAAAACAAACGGGAGTTTATGGAAAACGGGTGCGTTAAAAAATCATATATCTACAAAAACGGAGCGCAGACAGGTTATATTCTGTATGATTACTACTCCGACAAACAGCTCAAAAATGAAACGGTTTACGCCATTGACGGCAAAACCGTGAAAATGACAACCTACTATAAAAACAAACTTCTTTATCAGATAAAGGACTACGACAAAAGCGGAATGATTGAAAAAATCACAAAATACAGCTACAAAGGTGAAACACTCATTAAAGAGTCGCTGTACGACGGCGAGTTTAACCTTTACCGCACAACGGATTACTCAAAAAATCCACCCGTTGTAACCAATTATAAAAAAACGGCTGAAAGCGGTTAAGCTCTCAGCCGTATAATGATTTATCTTATTTTGTGCCGAAGATACGGTCGCCCGCGTCGCCGAGACCGGGAACGATGTAGCCGTGCTCATTGAGCTTTTCGTCCATAGCGGCGCAAAAAATTTCAACATCGGGATGAGCCTTCTGAAGAGCCTCTACTCCCTCGGGTGCGCTGATGATGCAGATGAACTTAATCTTGCGGGGGTTGCGAAGTTTAATCTGAGAAATTGCATCGATAGCTGAGCCGCCTGTCGCAAGCATCGGGTCAACAACAAAAACGTCTCTCTCACCGATGTCGGTAGGGAGCTTGCAGTAATACTCAACGGGCTTGAGTGTTTCGGGGTCTCTGTAAAGACCGATATGACCTACTCTTGCTGAGGGAACAAGCTCAAGCATACCGTCAACCATGCCGAGACCAGCGCGAAGAATCGGAACAACAGCAAGTTTTTTGCCGTCAAGAGCCTTTGCCTTTGTTTTGCAGATAGGTGTTTCGATTTCTATTTCATGCAGAGGAAGATCGCGTGTTGCCTCATAGCAGAGAAGCGCGGCGATTTCCTTAATAAGAGTGCGGAAATCCTTTGAGCTGGTCGATGTTCTTCTGAGAATCGAGAGCTTATGCTGAATAAGCGGATGATTTGTGATTGTGATATTGCTCATTTTAAAATTCCTCCTGAGTGAATTATAATTCCTTCTGTTTATTCTCTATGGCAGTAATCTGGTCGATTCTGCGCTGATGTCTGCCGCCCTCAAACTCAGTTGAAAGGAAAACATCAACAAGCTCCAGCGCAAGACCTGCGCCGACAACTCTGCCGCCTAAAGCAAGAATGTTTGCGTTGTTATGAGCTCTTGTCATCTTCGCGCTGAAATAATCAGAGCAGCATGCCGCGCGAACACCGTTGACCTTGTTTGCAGCAAGGCTGATGCCGATGCCTGTTCCGCAGCAGAGAATGCCGAGAATTCCCTCTTTAACAACATATTCGCCTACTTTTTCACCGAAATAAGCGTAATCAACAGATTCGGTGCTGTCTGTGCCGAAGTCCACAACCTCATAGCCTTTTTCATTAAGATGAGCCTTGATAGCCTCTTTAAGCTCAAATCCGCCGTGGTCCGCACCTAATGCAACTTTCATTTGTTATCACTGCCTTTTAATTTATTTTTAAGCTCTCTTTCAGCCTGCGGAAGCCTCAGATAGACAGGCACAAGCTCATCGGGAGCAACAGATTCATTTTTATTGAGCGCGGCAAAAAGCGCACCCGAAGCCTTCTGAAAGCGTATATTTTCTTTTGTGAGAATAAAATTCTCATTGTCGGAAGCCTTTTTGATGAGATGCGCGCCGTCGCCGAGAAGAAAAACAGTATCGTTCAGAGCGTCAAGCTCATCAATTAGCTGAGCAATACTTATCGCTCTGTCGTCGGTCATGCGCTCAACCGAGCCGAAATTCACCTTGAATGTGGCTGTATAAACCTGAGCGCACCTCGCGTCCATAATTGCGCAGACATATCCGCTGAAATCGGCGGCGTTATACGCCATGGCCTCAAGCGTTGAAATACCAACGCAGGGAATGTTTTTAGGAAAAGCGATTCCTTTTGCGCAGGCAACGCCGATTCTGATACCTGTGAATGAGCCGGGACCTGTAACGCACGCAATAAGGTCAATATCGTCAACCGTCAGCGACGAGAATTTCAGCGCGTCGGCGGCAACATTCATAAGTGTTTTGCTGTGAGTGAAGCCGTTGTTGACAAAGACCTCACTCAGAAGGTGCTCACCGTCGCCGACAGCGGCACTCGCGGAGCGCGCGGAGCTGTCAATCGCAAGAATTTTCAAATTCAGCACCTCCGTCAACAGTAATAATCCTCTGATTTTCGCTTTCGCCCTTTTCAAAATAAATTCTGATTGAATTCTCGGGCAGAGCGTTTTCTATATTTTCGCTCCATTCGACGGCAAGAATTCCGCCGTAATCGAGATAATCGAAAAATCCCGTGGAATATAAATCGTCCCACGATTCGATACGGTACATATCGAAGTGATAGAGCGTATTTTTTCCGTTATATTCGTGAACAAGCGCGAATGTCGGGCTGCTTACGAGCTTTGAGTCAATGCCTAAACCCTCTGCTAGTCCGTGAGTGAACGCGGTTTTGCCCATGCCCATTGAGCCGAACATTGCAACAACATCGCCGTTGTGAAGATTACTTCCGATTTTAACGCCGAGCTGTTTTGTTTCATCTGCACTGTCTGTTACAAACTTTAACAAAAAATCATCTCCGTGAAATAAAATCGGGATTTCACCCTAAACTCTCAGTATTATATCACAAAAGTCATTGATTTTCAACTTATTTCGGGGTTGAAATTGAAATAAATTTATATTATAATGTATTAAATATAAATAATCATTATTTTTCGGGAGGAAACAAGGTGCGAACCTTTTTAAATAGATTAAGAATAATTGTCAAAGAAACAAACAAAACTTTGTTCTTTATGTGTATTGCGCTGACAGCATTCGGTATTCTTCTTATTCACAGCGCGACCGTTTCTCAGCTTGCCGAGGGTGAAATTATTTCACGAAGTGTTCTGACAACGCTTATTGCCACCACCGCAGGCATAATCGGATGTATTATCATTTCACTTTTTGAGCATGATTTCATCATACGCTTCTGGCCGATAGTCGGAGCCGTCTGTTTGCTGCTGATGCTTTTACTTTTTCCTTTAGGCAGCTCACCAAACGGACGAGATGACGCTATATCGTGGCTTAAATTCGGATTTTTCTATTTCCAGCCGTCAGAGCTTTTGAAGGTCGGTTTTACAATAACATTTTCCGTTCATCTTGATAATGTTAAGGACGAGCTTAATAAGTTTTCAAACATTGTATATCTCGCTTTGCACGCAGGGCTTGCAATTGCCCTTGTTATTTTAACGGGCGACCTCGGTTCCGCTCTTGTTTTTATGATTATGACCGTCGGTCTGCTTTTCCTTGCGGGCGTTCAGCTCAGATATTTTGTCATCGGCGGTGCCGGTGTTGTTCTTGCCGCGCCGATTATATGGAGTAACTTTTTAACTCCGTTTCAGAAGCAGAGATTTCTCGCGGTCTATAATCCGTCTGAACTTACCGAATCAACATACAAAACCGTTATTTATCA
The DNA here is from genome assembly GCA_045640865.1 of Acutalibacteraceae bacterium. GTDB lineage: Bacteria > Bacillota > Clostridia > Oscillospirales > Acutalibacteraceae > CAG-488. The sequence goes on from JAZUFU010000067.1 coordinate 10,680, forward strand.
GCAGCAGCAGGGCTTGAGTGCAATCGGTGCGGGCAGGCTCACAGGTCAGGGACTTTTCAACGGAACATACACGCAGGCTCACCTCGTTCCCGAAAATCAGAACGACATGATTTTCTCGGTTGTCGGTGAGGAGCTCGGGTTTATCGGCTGTATCGCGCTTCTGCTTTTCATTCTGCTCATCGTGCTGAAGATTATATCAATCGGCAAAATAGCGTCAAACAATGTCGGCAAGCTTATGTGCTACAGTGTTGCACTGATGATTTCGGCGCAAACTATTATCAATGTAGGTATGTGCCTTAAGGTTCTCCCCGTTATCGGCATTACTCTCCCCTTCCTCAGCTCGGGCGGTTCTGCCAACCTGTGTATCTATCTTGCAATCGGTCTTGTGCTGAGCGTTTACAGAACATCAATTGAAAGAACGCCGACTGAAATAAGGCAGAACGCCATGACAACTCCGTTTGAGGAAGTCTGATTTCTGTTGACAAAAGCAAAAATAATGATATAATTACTGTATCTTCGGGGCGGGGTGAAATTCCCCACCGGCGGTGTGAGAAATCAAGCCCGCGAGCGTAAAGCTGATCAGGTGAGAATCCTGAGCCGACGGTAAAGTCCGGACGAAAGAAGATTTATGTTTAATCTCCCCGTACGATTTCTGTACGGGGTATTTTTTCGGAGTGATGAAATTGAATAAATCAAAGACAAGAAAAATCTGCGTTACCGCAATAATGGCGGCTCTCGCCACAGCCCTTATGTATCTTGAAATCAGCGTTCCGATTATCCCCTCTTTTATTAAGCTCGATTTTTCGGAGCTGCCCGCGCTGATAACTTCATTCGCTTTCGGTCCTTTGTGGGGCGTTGCGGTGTGCCTTGTCAAAAATCTCGTCAAGCTTCTCAACACTCAGACGGCAGGCATCGGTGAGCTTGCCAACTTCTTTCTCGGTGCGGTGTTCGTCAGCATTTCGGGAATTGTCTATAAAAAGAACAAGTCAAAGAAATCCGCTTTAATCGGCGCGGTAATCGGTGCGCTTGCCATGGCGGCAGTCAGCTTCCCTGTCAATTATTTCGTTGTTTATCCGATTTACGAAAACTTTATGCCGCTTGAAGCCATACTCGGAATGTATCGGGCGATTTACCCCGCAACAAAGAATCTCGCTCACGCTCTTGTGATATTCAACATTCCGTTCACATTTGTAAAAGGGTTGGTTGACGCGGCGGTTACTTTTGTCATTTATAAAAAAATTTCGCCGATTCTTAAAGGCAAATCAATATAAACTCTTGACAAAGTCGCAAATCTGATATATTATATATAGCCGAAGTGAATATTTCCTTATTAAGAGTAGCTGAGGGACTGGCCCTGTGAAGCTCGGCAACCTGCATTTGCAAGGTGCTAATTCCTGCGGTTTTTAACCGAAAGATAAGGTGTAACGCCCCGTGGTTACACGCCACGGGTTTTATTATGTTTAAACGGAGGAAAAAGAAATGTCAAACTACTTATTTACATCAGAATCAGTTACATGCGGACATCCCGACAAAATCTGCGACCAGATTTCAGACGCCGTTCTCGACGAAATTTTAAAGCAGGATCCCAACGGCAGAGTTGCCTGCGAAACCTGCTGCACAACAGGTATGGTGCTCATCATGGGCGAAATTTCAACTACTGCTCAGGTTGATATCCCCGCTATCGCCCGCAAGGTTATCTGCGATATCGGCTACACCGACGACACAATGGGCTTTAACGGCAACACCTGTGCGATTATCACCACCATCGACAAACAGTCATCAGACATCGCACTCGGCGTTAATAAGTCATTCGAGCTCAAGCAGGGCATTGATGACCCCTACAACCTTCACGGCGCGGGCGACCAGGGAATGATGTTCGGCTTTGCGTGCGACGAAACTCCCGAGCTTATGCCTATGCCCATTTCACTCGCTCACAAACTTGCATTAAGACTTACACAGGTTCGTCAGGACGGCACACTTGACTATCTCCGCGCTGACGGCAAAACTCAGGTTACAGTTGAATATAACGACAAGGACGAGGTTGTAGGCATCAACACAATCGTTATTTCATCACAGCACAGAGCTGATGTTGAGCTTGAAAAAATCAGAGAAGACATCATTCAGAATGTTATCTATCCCATAATCGACCCCGACCTCATTGACGATGACACCAAGATTTACATAAACCCGACAGGCAGATTTGTAACAGGCGGCCCTCAGGGCGACAGCGGACTTACAGGCAGAAAGATTATCGTTGACACCTACGGCGGATACTCTCGCCACGGCGGCGGCGCATTCAGCGGCAAAGACCCCACAAAGGTTGACCGTTCGGCGGCTTACGCGTGCAGATATATTGCTAAAAACATCGTTGCGGCAAAACTCGCGAAGAAATGCGAAATTCAGCTTGCTTACGCAATCGGTGTTGCAAAGCCCGTTTCCGTCATGGTTGACACATTCGGCACAGGCGTTATTGACGACAATGTTCTCGCTGAAATCGTTACAGAGAATTTTGACCTCAGACCTGCCGCAATTATCGACAAGCTTCAGCTTCGCAGACCTATTTACCGTCAGACTGCCGCTTACGGCCATATGGGCAGAACCGACATTGACCTCCCGTGGGAGAAAACCGACAAGGTTGACGCGCTTATAAAAGCCGCAGGAACAGAAAACATTAAATAAAATTCGGGCGAAGCGTTGAAAGATGCTTCGCCTTTTTTCGGAGCTGATAAAATGAAAATCTGCATTTTGGCGGATTTACATCTGCCATACGATAAAACCGCAATTCAATATGACGCGCTTGAGTTTGCGCTTAATGACGCCCTCAAAAAAGGCGCGGAGCTGCTCATTTTTGCAGGCGACCAGACCGCTGACGGAAACAGAGAAACCGCCGATTACCTTATAAATCGCCTCAGTGAAACGGAAGTTCCGTATCTGATTATCGCAGGCAACTCTGATTACAGAAAAGACGAGCTGATTTTTGAGGAATCCCCTGTTGTGAATGAATTTGACGGGTTCAAAATATTCATGCTTCACGACGGCAGACGGACGCTCACGGAAAATGAGCTCGAAGCGTTGAGCGGTGCAAATGAAAACGATTTTGTTTTCTTTCATCATCCTTACTCAGCACTCAAAGAGCCGTGGAAAACAGAGTTTATCAAATGGAAAGCGTTTCACCCCGAAACACGGATTTTCTATGCTCATCTTCACAAGTTTTCCGTCAGCGAAAATGAAACCGCACTCCCCTCTCTCGACCCCGATAAAAACATCGGCGAAAGTCCGTGCGTGCTTTATCTCGACACTGAAACAGGCAAGACGGAAAAAGCATACTATTTCTGCCCGATGCCTGTCAGATTTCTTGAAAACAGCGGCATTTCCTGCTACAAAACCATTGAAAGCATAAAATATTCCGCCGCTCATGCTTTGAGCTGTATTGAAATACGAACAAAGGCATACAATGAAAACCGCGAAGAGCTGGTTGCCGCTCTTACTGAGTGGCGAAACGCGGGCGGCAGGAATCTCTCCATTCATTTTCCGAATATCAGCTATAAAAACGGTCAGCTCGAGGGCGTAGATGATATAATGAATTTTGTTGCCTTTGCCCGTGAAATCGGAGCGGACAGAATAACCGTTCACGTTCCGAAAAACGACACTCACGAGATTTATGACAGCAACGCTCTGGGAAAGCTTGTTGATTTTTATGCTGAGTTTATCAATGCTCTGCCTGAAAATATTACGGTCGGGATTGAAAATCTGCACATGACCGAAGCTAACAGGCAAAACGGTACACGACCTTTCGGCTGTATTCCGTCTGAAATCAAGGATTTCTGCGAGGCAGTAAGAGCGAAAACAAGCAGAAATGTTGGCATAAATCTCGATTTAGGGCACGCGAGAAACAACGCGCCGTACAGCGTGGAAAACACTCTCAGCGTGTGGTACGCTCAGCTCGGTAAAATGTGCGTGGGTTATCATGTTCATCAGGTAAACGAACATGAGGGTATGTTTGAAAATCATACGCCGATAACCGAGCATTACGGCAGGCTGATTTCTCTTGCGTCATTTTATAAGAATATGTCAAAGGGCGTTCTGAACAATGCTCCGATAATCTTTGAAGTGAAAATTGACGGCGGCGCGGCGAAAACGGTTGAGTTCTTTAAAAATGAGCAGGAATACACGATTCACGACGTACATTCCCATACATATTACAGCAACTGCGGAAGAGACGAGCCGCAAAAACTCATTGACACGGCGATTGAAAACGGCATTTCCGTCCTCGGTATATGCGACCATAGCTACGGAATCGGCGAGCGTAAAAAAGAATACCTTGAAGAAATGCGCTCTTTCGCTCAAATCAACAAGGCTAAAATAAAGATTATCTGCGGAATTGAAATTCCTTCTCTGCCAAAACATTTCGACTTTTCGGACATGGATTTTTCGGTGATTTCGGAATATGACTATTGCCTTCTGGAGCACATAACCGAGGCTGACAGCATTATCGCCGCGAATCTCATTGAGTTCACAGAGAAAATACCCATTCCGTGCGGAATTGCTCACACAGATTTGTTTGCTTACTGCAAAATGTACGGCTTTGACCCGCTGAGTTATTTTAAAGAGCTTGTAAAACGTAGCATTTTCTGGGAGCTTAACATGAGCTACGACAGCATACATCACTACAAAAAGCACGAATACGCTGAAAGATTTTTTAAAAATGAATATGAGCAGGAAATCGTTAAAAAATCGGGGCTGATGTTGTGCGTAGGCTTTGACAGCCACAGGCATGAAGATTACGACGGCTCACGGGTACATTTTGCCAACAGATTTTTAAAAGATAACAACTTTAGAACAATTGAAGGATTTTTATTTGACTGACAAAAGGAAAAACAGAGCAATATTCTACGCGAATACTGCTCTGTTTTATTATTTTGATTAGAATAAATCCTCGAGAAGCTTGATATAAAGTCCACCCTGTACCGTTCTGTGGCGGAAGCCTATCATGATACCCGTGTTGGTGTCGTACCAGTCGGTCATAGGAACGCGTGAATTTGAAACATTGTAGGCGTTCCACAGCGGCTCAATGAAGTCCTCAAAATCATCATCTGTCGGCGCGAGGCAGGCTGTCCATACAAGCCAGTCAGATTTCGTGTAAGCCTGGCGGCTGTCAAGCGGCATACCGTAATGGTTGATACGCTTGCAGTTTGTGAAGAACTCCGAGAAAAGAACGTATGGTGAGAAAAGCTCTGTCTTCCAGAATTTATCCCATACAATATTGTACTTCATGCTGAAAGTGTCGGGCTTGTCAAATGCAAGGCGGAAGCTGCCGTCCTTATTTGCGGCGCGCTTAACCCAGCTATCAGCCATTTTCTTGGCCTCAGCCATGTATTTTTCGCTCTCGTCGGCTTTGCCCTGCATTTTGAGGATGATAGAATAGCCTGCGATGCCCATGATAGCTTTAAGCGAAAGGTTGCAGTTGTGAGCAAGATGTCCCGCGAAATCGTCGGTGCAGAGCTGATGCTCGGGATCTTCGCCGTATTTGAGGAGATATTTTACCCAGTTGTCGAGCTGAGTCATGTATTTATCCGCAAAATCGGTGTTGCCGTCAATCATCGCAATATTAGCCATGAGAATGAGCATATTGCCGCATTCCTCAACGGGCATCTGCTTTGTTCTGTATTCTTCAAGAGAGCTCGACTTCCAGCCGTAACGCTGACCGTTGACAACGGGATATGTGCCTACATCGTGGGGAGCGAAGTCAAACACCCACTCGGGTGAAGCGTCATATTTGAAAATCGGAACAAGCATGCCCTTGAGCAGGTCTGTGTTGTAAAGCAGGAAGAACGGCGCGGAGGGATAAGTAACATCAACCGTCGCGGCGCAGCCGTTGCTGAAACATTCCTTGGAAATATAAACGAGCTCACCTTCGTCAGTAACTGCTAACTTATGAGCCGCAAGAATCTGACGGTATGCAAGTGAAAGCAGCTCGGCATATTTATCGCCGCCCGACATACTCGCCTGCTTTTTAATGTCATAAGACGCCTTGTTGCAGCGCGCAAGCATTTCATCGCTCTCCTCAAGAGCTTCTTTTATTGCTTCTTCAATAGTTATGCCTTTTGTGTGCCAGTATGCCTTGATGTGCTTTTTGAAATATTCGAGAGAATAAATATCGTCATAAGCAAAGAGAACATCATATTCTTTTGAAGCGCAGGCAGCAAACTCAGCAGAAATGTATTTCATATCGTCGTCTTCAAATGTGCCTGTCTTGCTGTTCTCAGGCGGGCAGAGATAGAAATAGCCCCAGTCAATTCTCAGATCATCGCCGAACTTGCCGAGGATTTCCTGCTTCTTACTGCCCATTTTAAGAGCGTTGATTCCGTCCTTAATCTGAACAGTCTCAATTGTAACCTCGTCGTCCCCTGCCTTGTCAAGGCAAATCTGCTCCGAAACAGAGAGCTTAATGCTTACAGAATGTTCCTTGCCGTCAACATTCTCATATCTGAGCTTCATATAGGAAACGGGACGGGAAAGGCGGTATAAATCGTCGGTAAACAACGGCGTAAAGAATTTAACGCAGAGCGTAACTTTTTCGTTTACGAAGTCATATTCCGTAACCATGGCGGTAACATCGAGAGAAGCCTGTCTTATAGTCGGGTAATCTCTGTTCCTGCCCATAAAACGGAAGCTCTCACCGTCAACGGTGATAATGCCCTCGATTATGTTTTCTTTTCCTGTCCAGTGAACGGTTTCTTCACTGTATAACTCGTCGGCAGGCGACCAGATTGAAAAATACGGGTCAACCGTAATCAGCGGCACTGCGGGCGGTCTTAATTTCATAAAAATCAACTCCTAATGTGGTTTATTTTATGTTATCAAATAGAACAAAATATGTCAAGGATAAAAAGAAAACCCGCCGAAATTTATCGACGGGTCATCGTTATATATGTTATTCGTCAAGTTTTTTGCCGCAATAAGGACAATATTCAGGTACGATTCTGTAGAAAAATTTGTCGCAGTATGGACATCTGTATTCTGTAAAAGCATACAGCATAACTACAACTGAAAAGATCAATGCGATAATTAAGAATATACTGTTAAAAAAGCCCAGTAAAAAGAAAACTAATGCAATACCTAATAAAATCCAAATGTTTCTCCGTACTTTTTTCAGCTTCATATCAGTCCTCAAGATTAAGTCCGCACTCGATTGCTTTAAGGTTCATGTCAAGGAGGTTGGCTTTTCTTGCAGAAACAACCTTTTTAAGTGTTGATTCAACATTGTCTGTGCTTACAGCACCGCTCTCTTTGATGAATTTGCCGACCATAATCATGTTGGCAAGTGTGGGAAGTCCAATGTCATTTGCAAGTCCTGTTGCGGGAACATAGAAAACCTTAACATCGTCGCGTGTAATTTTGCGCTCGATAAGAGTTGAGTCAACAAAAATCATGCCGCCGGGAACAACGTCGTTCTCGTACTTGTCGAGTGAGGGAAGGTTCATGGCAATAAGAATGTCGGGCTTTGAAACGATGGGAGAACCAACGGGCTCGTCGCTGAGTATAACACTGCAGTTTGCCGTGCCGCCGCGCATTTCGGGGCCGTATGACGGGAGCCAGCTTAACTGTCTGCCCTCAACAAGACCGTTGTACGCGATAAATTTACCTGCAAAGAGAACGCCCTGACCGCCGAATCCTGCAATAAGAATCTGAGTTGTCATATTATTTGTCCTCCTTTGCGCTTCTGTCCTTATATATACCGAGAGGATAATAAGGAATCATCTTTTCCTCAACCCACTGAAGAGCCGCGTCGGGAGTCA
>JAZUFU010000068.1:0-8649 GCA_045640865.1 Acutalibacteraceae bacterium
AGGGGACGACCTCCCGGGCGTCCCGTTGGTAGATTTCACATAAATTTTCAATCTTCATCGGTAGGGGCGATTATCATGTCAAGAGCAACATCCTTTACAAAATGTGCAATGACATCCTTTACACTTTTGGATGGGCAGATAAGACGAATTAAAAATGGAAGGAGGGCGAAGCCCGACTGGAATTTTTAATTCGTGCGCGGCGGCTCACTCGTTGTTCAAGCGAGGATCACCGTCAATCAAATAAGCTTTTTTGAAAGTGTAAACTCTTTTATCAACATCGATTCTGCCGATGCAGAACTTTCTGAAATAGAGATTAAAGCAATGAGATATATGTGATTCTCTTATGGCTATTTCCTTGTTTGCAAAAGCTTCACTCAAAAAATATCCTTGATTATTAAAAGAGAAATATCCGGAGCTTTTTACTTTTCTGACCTCGCAGTCTGATGGGTATTCCCATTCCTGGATTTTCTCTGTATATTTACGGCTGCTCGGTATGTATATTTCACCCGGTACTTTCAAATTGAGAGAATGATGCGGTCTTTTGTTGTTATAGAAATCACGATATATCTGAAACTGACGGTCAGCATCTTCAAGATTTTCAAAGCTGCTGTGTTTTAACAGTTCTCTTGTCATTGAACGATTGAAGCTCTCATCTTTTCCCTGAGTCTGAGGATGAAGAGGTCTGCCGTGGAGAGTTAATATTCCCAGCTCCATAAGCCATACTTCGAAGCATGTATATCCCATGCTTTGCGGCGTTCCCCATGGGTTTCCGTTATCGCATAAAAAAGAGAACGGCATACCGTATTCTTTAAAAACGCTTATCAACACGGGCTTTATTTCTTCAAATGTCTCACTGCTTTGCGCTTTTGAACACAAATTGAATCTGCTGTTATCATCAATAATATTCAGCGGATGACAGCGTTCTCCGTTCTTCATTTCAAAGTGTCCTTTGAAATCAGCTTGCCACATTTCATTAGGTTCTGATTTTTCAAATCTTTGAAACGGTGTTGCTGCCAGCGAGGCTTCTTTTGTTATCAGTCCGTTTCGCTTGAATATATTGTTTATTGTTTTGGAACACGGCAAATCCGTATAACCATCATTTTCAAGCATTTTGTGGATTTTTACCGCTCCTATGGCAGGATATTTTTTACGATATTCTATTATCAGATTTTCTGTTTCTGAATCTGTTTTTAAAGGCATATTATGCGGTCGTCGGCTTTTATCAGAAAGACTTTTTCCTTCTGAATATCTTTTTATCCACAAGTCGCCTGTCGGTCTTGATATGCCGTATTCCCGACATAATTCGCTTTTACTTTTTTCTTTGCTAAGTACACGCTTTACAAATTCTTCTCGCATTTTCTCTATGCTTCTTTCTTTCCACGGCATTCACGGTCATCTCCCGTTTTTGCCTTATTTTATCATTTTTTTGTAAAGTATGTCCTTGCACATTATGTAAAGTATCTTACTACACTAAACACATTGCGCTCCCGCTTTTTCGTCTTCGGTAACGGGTGATACGCCTTTACCACAAGCAGGGCGGCTTAATTTTTATTTTAATTATTGAATAATATTGAATAATAATTTTAAAAGTGCTATAATGAAACAAATCCATATAAGGAGTGTAATTTATGAAAAAATTTATCAGCATTGTTCTTTCGTTACTGTTCATTCTTTCAGCCGTTTCGTTTACATCCTTTGCGGGGAATGATTATGTAATCAAATCCCCCTATGAAGATGTTGTATGGAGCGGCGACGGCGCGTGGAACGCCTACAAGGGCAACCTCCACACCCATTCAACCGTCAGCGACGCTTCAATGGACTACAAAGAAATGCTTATCAACCACTATAATCAGGGCTTTGATTTCCTCGCCATGACAGAGCACGCTGTTACAGGCAAGGCTTGGAACGAAGAACCCACACACATTCCGCTTTATCTCTATCAGTACATCGCGGGCAACAAGACAACCAAGCTCACAGATGAAGAGTTTGAGGGCGTTACCACGGGTACATATCCCGTTGACGGCGTTGCGAGAGGCTACGGCATGACCTGCGTTACAGGCGGCAACGAGCTCAACGGTCTTACTCTTACAAAGTGCCACGTAAACGGTATGTTCCTTCCCCCCCATGTAGGCGACAACAACCTCGGCTGGGAAAATGACCACGAGGGTGCTGTTAAACGCACAGAAAACGCGGGCGGCATCTCTTTCATCAACCACCCCGGCGACTGGCTTCACTCAAACAGAGACATAAATGTAGTTTCCGACCCCGATAATGTTCACTATTTCTCAGACATTATCCTCAAATATGACTCCTGCATGGGCATGGAGGTATTCAACGAGAGAAACGGCGTTACACCTTATGACAGAATTCTCTGGGACAATATTCTCATGGAGTGCCTGCCCTACGGCAAGAATGTTATCGCTTTCTCAAACAATGACGCTCATCAGTACAACCACATTGACTCCTCTTACTCAGTATTCATGATGGAGGACAATACAGTTGACAACATCAAGGCTACAATGCAGAGCGGCGCGTTCTTCTGCGTTACAAGAATTCTCCGTGCAAACGACAAGATAGGCCCGAGTCAGGATCTCAACGCAGTTAATTCCGAGCTTCCCTATCCTGAGTTCACAGAGCTTACCGTTGACGGACACAAGATTACCGTTAAGGCAAAGAACTGCTACAACATTCAGTGGATTGCAAACGGCAATGTTATCGCGAGCAAGGCTCTTGAGTCAACAGCGGACGAGACAACATACGTTATCGACCTTGACGAAATCGACGGCGCAGAGGACTTCATGTATGTAAGATGCGAGCTTTTCGGTGAGGGCGGAATCACTCTTTCACAGGCTCTCGTTATCGACGACGGTACAGCTCCTCTTGAGTACAAGCCCGACACAACCTCCTGCAAGGCCAAGCTCCTTGACATCTGGCACAGAATCAAGTCGCTGAGAATCGTTGTTCTCATTCAGCTTCTTATTGACGAGATTAAATACTAATCTGCGTACCGAAAAAAATTTATTGTAGAAAAAAAGCCGACGGTTTGCGAAAGCCGTCGGCTTTTTCGGCGGATTTTAAACTGACTATATTTCCAAAAGAAAAATAAACTTTTTTGTGCTAAAGTATTGATAAAAGTGCCGATTTATTGTATAATTACACAAATTATTCAAAAATGAGGCGGAAAAATGGAAAAGGATACAGTTAAAGAAACAAAAGAAAAGACCGAAGCCGCGTCCTCGGGTATTCAGCTCAACAAAAAAACCATATTCGGCATCACGGCTCTGCTGCTCGCGATTATGATTTTTGCGGGAGTGCTTACAAAAGTAGTTCCTCACGGCGTTTATGACCGCGACGCGGACGGCGCGATTATAGCAGGCTCTTACCACGAGATTTCAGACGAAGAGGTCAACTATCCGTTCTGGCGCGTTTTTATAGCTCCTTTTGAGGTCTTCACCACTTCCGATTCTGTTATCGGCATCGGCATTATCGCTTTCATAATTCTTGTCGGCGGTACATTTTTCATCCTTGAAAAAAGCGGCGTTCTCAAATATATTCTGAAACAGACGGTCAACAAATTTGCAGACAAAAAATACCTGCTGATGGCACTGATTATTCTTATATGTATGTGCCTTAGCTCAATTATGGGTATGCTGGAGGAATGTGTAACCCTTGTGCCGCTGGCGTGCGCGATTTCACTTGCCCTCGGGTGGGACTCGCTGGTGGGCTTAGGTTTCAGCTCCATGGCGATAGTTTTCGGTTACGCCGCCGCGACCTTCAACCCGTTTAATGTTGTTCTTGTTCAGTCAATGGCAAAGCTTCCGCTGTTTTCAGGTCTGTGGCTGAGAGTTATTGTTTTCGCCGTAACCTATGCCATCCTTTTTGTTTTCCTTTATCTCTACGCCAAAAAGATTGAAAAAAATCCGCAGAAGTCTCTTAGTTATGAATCGGACAAGGCTCTCAGAGCAAAATATCTCTCGGCAGAAAGCGATAAGGTTCTCGACAATCCTGCGCTTCCGGAAGCCACAAAGACTTTCGTTATCAGTATTTCGGGCGTTCTTGTGCTGACAATCATCAGCTTCATCGCTCAGCAGTTCATTCCCGACCCCGATATCGCAAGCATCGTCAGCTACACACCGCTGATTGCAATGGCTGTGCTTTTCACATTCGGCGGACTCAAAGCAGGCGCGATTGCAGGCATAAAAGGCAAAAAGCTCTTTGACGGTTTCGTTGAGGGCGTTAAAACAATTCTTCCGTGCATGCCTCTTATCCTCTTCATTCTCGGCATAACCTACATACTCAGCAAGGGTATGATTATGGATACAATCATCAACTATGTTTATGAAGCAATTAAGGATTTCTCACCTGCGCAGTCGCTTCTGATGATAACAGCCCTCGTTATTATTATTGAGTTCTTCGTCGGAAGCGGAACGGCAAAGGCGTTCCTGCTCATGCCTCTGCTTCTTCCCCTCGTTGAGCTGTCGGGCATCACAAAGCAGTCCCTTGTCCTCGCGTTCACAATGGGCGACGGCTACTGCAACATTCTCTATCCCACAAGCAGCATGCTTATCCTCAGCATCGGACTTATCAATGTTTCTTACGGAAAATATATCCGCTGGGCGTGGAAGGTATTTATCCCGATTTTCGCCGCAATGGTCGGATTTATCTGGCTTGCAGTTAAAATTGGATATTAAAAAACGAGGTGCTGTCGCATTTAGCGCAGACCGAAAAGTATAATAATGAATAAAGATGGTTCTGAAATTTTAATTTCAAAACCATCTTTTTAATATTTTGTTTTACTTTTCTAAGCGTTTTTTCGCCCTCGGAGTATCGCATACACCGTCGGTCGAAGAAAACGCTTTCTGCATCTAAATGCGGCAGCACATTTTTATTGCCATATTTTGTGAAATGTGTTATAATATATACATAAGAAATCAAAATGAACAAAAAATCTGATTTAAGGGCGGTGAATAAATGAAAAAACAGAAAATGACAAAAGACATTGTGCCCGAGGGCTTCACGCTTTCCCTCGCGCTGACGGACGCGATTCCCGTTCTCTTTTTCGGCGCGTCAATGGTCGTGGTGAGCTTCCTTTTTTCGAGCAGGCTGTTCCTTTTCGGCGCGCTGCTGTGCCTTGTCGCGGGGGCGGCGAAGGTGTTGTGGAAAATCATCGTCGTGCTCAGGCAGAAAAATATATGGCTCCTTTTCATTCAGATGCGAATTCTCATGCCGATAGGTATGCTGATTATGATTGCCGCCGTGATTCTCAAAAAATCCTCGGTTGATTTTTCGGAAATTTTAAGCTCAGCGCTGAGCTTTCCGCCTGTGATTTTTTTCGGTGCAGGCGTTCTCGGCATGGTGCTTATGACGGTTTTCGCGTTCACGCTTGACAGCAGCAGCGCAAAGGCAAACTTCACAGAGCAGCTCACAAACGGCATCGCGCAGGCGTGCTTTTTCACGGGACTTCTGCTCGTTTTATTAAAATAATCTGAGGTGGTAGTATGAAAGAGAAGAAAAAAGGAAAGAAAATTAAAAAAGTTCTGCTCGGAATTCTGGCGTTTCTTCTGGCGGCGGTTGTTGCCGTGTTCACAATCTGCATGGTTCCCGTCAAGACGCAGAAAATCGACAGCAGTATTTTAAAATCCGACGAGAAAATCACCGTTTCACAGGACGGAAAATATACATTTTTCGCGCCCGAAAATCCCGAGGCAGGTCTGATTTTTTATCAAGGGGCGAGGGTTGACGCGAAAGCGTACGCGCCGCTTATGCGTGAGCTTGCAAAGCGCAATATCCTCACCGTGCTGATTGACTCTCCGTTCAATCTCGCGTTCTTTGCCATGAACGCGCCCGACGGAATACAGGCGAAATTTCCGCAGGTGAAGTCGTGGTATATCGGCGGCCATTCAATGGGCGCGGAGGTGGCAGGGGAGTACCTCATAAAGCACATTGACGAGTATGACGGGCTTGCGCTTTTCGCGGGATTTGTAACAAACGATTTCAGCGAAACCGAGCTTAAAGCGATTTCAATTTACGGCGAAAATGACGGCGTGCTTACGGGCGGCGCGTATGACGAGTGCCTGTCGCATCTGCCAAAGGATTTCAGCGAGCTTGTTATTGAGGGCGGCAACCACTCGGGCTTTGCTTATTACGGGCCGCAGAAGGGCGACAACGAAGCAACAATCACAAAGGACGAGCAGATAAAAATTGCCGCGGACTTCTTTGCGGAAAAAATCAAATAAAATAATGTAAAAAATAACAGGGACTGTCATCAAATTCGACAGTCCCTGTATTTTTAGTCTTTATAATACTGCGCCTGTGCAGTCCACAGCTCGTTATATTTTCCGCCGAGAGCTATCAGCTCCTCGTGAGTGCCCTCCTCAATAATCCTGCCTTTGTCAAAGACGATAATTCTGTCGCAGAAGCGGCAGGAGGAAAGCCTGTGCGAAATATAAACAGCCGTCTTGTCGCTGATCATTGAGTTAAACCGCGCGTAGATTTCACTTTCCGCAATCGGGTCAAGCGCCGCCGTCGGCTCGTCGAGGATAACGAACGGAGCTTCTTTATAAAGCGCGCGGGCGATGGCGATTTTCTGCTCTTCGCCGCCCGAAATATCCATGCCCTCTTTTTCGTAGAGCTTGTAGATTGTCTGCTTGAGCTTCTTTGGCATCTCCTCAACTCTTTCACGGATTCCTGCGTTTTCAAGGCTCTGCCAGACTTTTTCCTCATCGAGAATATCGCTTGAAGCGACATTTTCCTCAACGGAGAACGCCATGAGCCTGAAATCCTGAAAAACAATCGAGAACAGCTTTAAGTATTCGTTGTAGTCAAATTCCTTTATGTCGATGCCGTTGACGGTGATATATCCCTCTGTCGGGTCGTAAAGGCGGCACAGCAGCTTAATCATCGTCGATTTTCCGCTGCCGTTCATGCCTACAACCGCAAGGCGTTCACCGACCTTGATTTTCATTGAGATGTTTTCGAGCACAAGCGGCTCAGTGTCGGGGTAGCGGAAGCTGACATTGTGGAACTCAAACTCGGCGTGCTGAGCGTCAATGTCGCTGACGCTTTTTGTGCCGTTTTCCATGTCGGATTCAAGACTGAGATATTCGAGCTCAAGCGCGAGATATTCGTTGTTGCTCTTGATAAGACCGAAGTCCACGGCAATCTCCGAGAAGCAGTTGATAAGCGCGGTGATAAGTCCGTAATACTCAACAACCTTGCCCACGCTGAACGCGCCTGCAAGAGCTTTCAGCCCGACAAAAATATAAACAAGACCGCCGATTATGAGCACAAGAAATGTCGGAACATTTCCGTAAGTCAGATCTATTTTGAAAATATTGTTCTGCGTGTCTCTGAATCTCTTGAAAACTCTCGTTTCAAGCTCCTCATTGATGAGATTTTTCTCGCCGAAAATTCTTATGTCCTTGCCCGACTCATTTTCGTTGAGCACCTTTTCGCTGTAATAGTCAAGCGTTGCGTGGAGCCTGCCGCGCGAATTGAACTGCTTGAACTTTTTGCGGACACTCATGTTGCGGAAAACAACGGACAGCGCAATAAGCACCGCCGCAACAGAAAAGAGAACAACCGTTGCCGCCGTGGAGTCAGCAAACTTCATGAAGCCCGTCAGCTTTTCCTGTGAATGAGCGGAGAAAACGCCCGAAATCATTACAACGGCAACCGCCGCAGAAACGAAGCAGGAGAAAAGATTGGAAAAATGATTGCTGAGCATCACAATTCCGCCTCTGCCGCCGCGGGAGTTTTCCTGCACCTTGGCGCGAAGCTCGGAAACCGACGCACTTTCCGCCTTGGCATAGTCGAGCGTGAGGGCCTTTCTTGAAAGCAGGGCGTCGTGCTTTGCTCCTGCCTGCCGTGTGCGCTGGCGCGTCTGTTTGCTGATAAGCCGTCTGATAATGTCAAGAATAAAGGTGGAAATTACCGCGATAAGTGCGTATCTGAAAATCACCTTGAACGGTTGATTTTCGGAAAGAGCGGTTATGATTTCGCCCGAGTAATGAATGGCGATGTACGGCGTCATTAAAAAAATCGCGTTGTATAAAAATGACAGCAGCACAAATCCTCTGCCGAGAAGCTGAGGGGAGTAGGTCATTCCCTTTCGGATGAGGTTTAAATCTTTTTTGAGCATGCTCATATTTCCACCTCCCCGTCCTTGTAGTATTTACTTTGAATTTCAAACATTTCTGCGTACTTGCCGCCCATTGCCATCAGCTCGTCGTGCGTGCCGATTTCAGCGATTTTATTGTTGTCAATAAGCACAATTCTGTCGCAGAATCTCGTTGAAGAAAGCCTGTGCGAAATGTAAATTGCCGTCCTGTCCTTTGTCAGCTCGCTGTATTTAAGATACATATTGTTTTCGGCAATCGGGTCAAGAGCCGCCGTCGGCTCGTCGAGAATGATAATCGGCGTGTCCTTGTAAAGCGCGCGGGCAAGCAGAAGCCTTTGAAGCTCGCCGCCCGAGAATGAGGTCGCGCCTTCGTTTACCTCGCGGATAATCAGCTCGTTTTCTTTGTTTGGCAGAGAATTTACCTTTTCGTCAATGCCCGCAAGGCGCATACATTCCCACAGCCGCTCACGGTCAATCTTTTCTTCCTCGCACAGGGCAATATTTTTAGCTACCGTTGAGGGCAGAAGGGA